>NZ_JBHYMS010000072.1:0-36754 GCF_042743185.1 Inquilinus sp. NPDC058860
GGGCCGGGTCGAGCCGAGAGAACCCCCTCCCCCTACCCCCCTCCCGCAAGGGGAGGGGGGACTCAAAAGAGGCGGTGCGTGAATATCGTAGCGCTTGCGAGAGGAAGACTCCCGTTTCGTCCGGTCAATGCCGCTGCCGGTCTCCAAGATGGTCCAAGGGACACTCTGAACAGGTCTCGCCCGCGAGTGGTCGGATCCTCCGGAAGGCGCGCCATGGCGGCTGAGGCGGCTTCGGCGCGGCTGGTCGAGCGCTTCGGCACGCCGGTGGCGCTGGCCGCGATCGTGCTGGGCTTCGCCGTGGCGCGGCCGGATGCCTTCGCCACCGCCGCCAACCTGCTCAACGTCACCCAGCAGATGGCGATCCTGGCGATCGCCGCCGCCGCCGCGACCTTCGTCATGGTGATCGGCGAGTTCGACCTGTCGGTCGGCTTCGTCGCCTCGCTGGCCGGCGTGCTGGTGGTCAAGCTGCTGGCCGCCGGCCTCGGGCCGGGCCCGGCGATCCTGCTGACGCTCCTGGCCTGCACCCTGGTCGGCGGGCTCAACGGTCTGGTGGTGCACGGCCTCAGGGCGCCGTCCTTCATCGCCACGCTGGCGCTCGGCACCATCGCCTCGGGCCTCGCCTACTGGCTGTCGGGCGGCGCCAGCCTGTTCCAGGGCATCCCGCCCGGCTTCACCGCGCTGGCCCGGGCCGCGGCCGGGCCGATGCCGGTGCTGACGCTGTGGATGCTGGCGGTGCTGCTCGCGGCCGGCGGCACCCTGGCCCTGACCGTGTTCGGCCGCCGGCTGATCGCGATCGGCAGCAACCGCGAGGCGGCGCGCCTGTCCGGGGTGCCGATCGGCCGGCCGGTGGTCGCGGTCTTCGCGATCGCCGCGGCCCTGTCCGGCCTGGCCGGGGTGCTGCTGGCGGCGCGGCTCGGCAGCGTCCAGCACACCATGGGCGAAAGCCTGCTGCTGCCGGCCTATGCCGCCGTCTTTCTCGGCATGACCGCCTTCCGCGGCGGCCGGCCGAACGTGCTCGGCACCGCGGTCGGCGTCGCCATCATCGCCGTGCTGGCGAACGGGCTGACCATCCTCAACGTCGATCCCTTCTTCCAGAAGATGGTGACCGGCGCGATCATCATCGGTGCGGTGATGTTGCGCCGCTTCGGCATGGCGGCGGCGCGATGAGCATCCTCCTGGTCTTCGACCTCGGCACCACGGCGCTGAAGCTGGTCGCCTTCGGCGAGGACGGCCGGCCGGCCCGGCAGGTCGAGGCCCGCCACCCGACCCGGGCGACGCCCGGCGGCGGGCAGGAGCAGGATCCGGAGGACTGGTGGACGGCCGCCGTCACCGCCTGCGCCACCCTGCCGGCGGCGCTGCGCGAGTCGGTGCGGGCGATCGCGCTGGTCGGCACCATGGAGAATCTGGTGCCGCTCGACGCCGAGGGGGTTCCGGTCCGGCCGGCCCTGCTGTACAGCGACGGCCGCAGCGGCGCCGTGTTCCCGGCGGTCCGCGACCGGCTGCTGGCGGCGGGGGCCCCGGCGGTGCTGGGCAACGCGCCCGGGCCGCTGAACACGATCGCCAAGTTCCGCTGGCTGCAGCAGGCGGAGCCGGAGGCGGCGCGGCGCGTCGCGACCCTGCTGCCGGGCGCCAAGGACTATCTGGCGCTGCGGCTGACCGGGCGGGTCGCCACCGATCCGGCCGCCGGCACCACCGTCGGGCTGATGGACATCGCCCGGCGCGACTGGTCGGCGCCGCTGGTCGAGGCCGTCGGCCTCGACCCCGCCCTGCTGCCGCCGATCCTGCCGGCCGATGCGGTGGTCGGGGAGCTGCTGCCCGTGGCCGCGCGGGCGCTCGGCCTCCCGATCGGGTGCCCGGTGGTGAACGGCTGCGGCGACGCCGCGGCCTCGACGGTCGGCGTGGCGGCCGACGGCCAGCTCCATGTCTATCTCGGCACCAGCGGCTGGGTCGCGCGCAGCCGGCCGCTCGACCCCGCAGCCCTGCCGCGCCCCTTCACCACCCTGGCGCATCCGCGCGCCGGCTGGGCGATCGAGATCGCGCCGCTCTTGACCGCCGGCGACGCCGCCGGCTGGTTCGGCCGGATCGCAGGCGCCGAGCTCGCGGTGCTGGATGCCGAGGCGGAGGCAGCCGATTCGGCGCCGCCGGAGACGCTGTTCCTGCCCTATCTGAAGGGCGAGCGCTCGCCCTTCGTCGACCTGGCGCTGCGCGGCGCCCTGCTCGACCTCGACATCACCCAGGGCCGCGGCGCCCTGCACTACGCGGTGCTGGAAGGGGTGGCGCTGGCGCTGCGCAACAATCTCGACGCCATGGCGGCGCTGCCGGGGCCGATCCGGCTGACCGGCGGCGGCGGCGCCAGCCGGATCTGGCCGCAGCTGATCGCCGACGCGACCGGGCGGGTGGTGGAATGCGCCGACCTGCCGACCGCGACCACGGCGATGGGCGGCTACCGCATCGCCGCGGCGGCGCTGGGCTGGCCGGTGCCGCCCGATGCGGTCGGCGCCGTGCACGCGCCGCGGCCGGACCGCACGGCGCGGGCCGTGCGGCGCCTCGACCGGTTCCGCCGGGCCACCGAGGAGGCCCGGCGCCGGGCCGCCGAAGGGGCGGAATAGAAAGGGCCGCCCCGAAGGGCGGCCCCGAACACGCGATTGGCTTCGCTTACAGGACGAAATCGCTCGCGGTGAAGCTGATCGAGCCATCGGCCAGGATCTGCAGGTCGATCACCTTGTCGCCGTTGACATCGCCCTGGATGACGGTGCCGTCGGCGGTCGTCTCGAAGCGCAGCTGACCGGCCACGCCGCTGAAGGCCGAGGTGCCGATGAAGGCGAAGGCCTGGTCCCCGGCGACGCCGGTGTTGGCGTCGATCCCCGACAGGTCGATCTTGTCGCCCTGGTCCTGGCCGAAATCGGCGATCACGTCGACGCCGGTGACGGTGTTGCTGTCGCTGGTCGCGGTGAAGACGAACTTGTCCGCCCCCGCATCACCGACCAGCGTGTCCTGGCCGCCGCCGCCGCGAAGGACATCGTCGCCGGCATAACCGCGCAGGATGTTGTGCCCGGCGGTGCCGGTGAGCGTATCGTTGAACTGCGACCCTGCGACCGCTTCGATATCGATCAGCAGGTCGCCCTGGGCGTGGCCGCCGAAGCCCTGGCCGGTGGTCAGGTTCACGGTCACGCCGGCATTGCTTTCATAGTAATAGGCCGTATCGAACCCGTTGCCGCCGTTCAGGGTGTCGGCCCCGGCGCCGCCGCGCAGGTCGTCGGTGCCGTCGCCGGCGCTGATCACGTCGTTGCCGCCGCCGCCGCGCAGGTCGTTGTAACCGCTGTTGCCGGTCAGGGTGTCGGCGAAGGACGAGCCGACCACCTTCTCGATGCTGGTCAGCGTGTCGCCCTGGGCGTCGCCGCCCGTGCCGGTGCCGGTGGCCAGGTTGACGGACACCGCGGCCGACGAGGTCTCGTAGCTCGCCGTGTCGATGCCGGTCCCGCCGTTCAGCACATCCGCCCCGGCGCCGCCGACGAGGATGTCGTTGGCCGCGCCGCCGCTGAGGACGTCGTTGCCGGCCAGGCCGGTCAGGATGTTCTCGCGGAAGTCGCCGGTGAGGGTGTCGTTGAAGGACGACCCGACGACGTTCTCGACATTGGTGATCGAGTCGCCGGAGGCCTCGCCGCCGGTGTTGACATTGGTCGCGAGGTTGACGGACACCGCGGCCGTGGAGTTCGAGTAGTAGGCGGTGTCGATGCCGGAGCCGCCGTCCAGGCTGTCCGCGCCGACGCCACCGATGAGGGTGTCGTTGCCGGCGCCTCCCACCAGGATATCGTTGCCGCGGTAGCCGTTCAGGATGTTGGCGCCGTCGCTGCCGGTCAGCCTGTCGTCGAACAGGCTGCCGGTCAGGTTCTCGATCGCGGTCAGCACGTCGCCGGAGGCATGGCCGCCGGTGTTGATGCCGGTGGCCAGGTTGACGGTGACCGCCGCGTTCGAGGTCGAGTAGTTCGCCGTGTCGGAGCCGGTGCCGCCGTCGATCGCGTCCTTCCCGGCGCCGCCGGTGATGGTGTCGTCGCCGGCCCCGCCGCTCAGCGCGTTGTCGGCGGTGCTGCCGATCAGGATGTCGTTGAAGCGCGACCCGACCACGTTCTCGATGTTGAGCAGCGTGTCGTTCTCGGCATCGCCGCCGGCGCCCGTCCCCGCCGCCAGGTCGACGGTCACCCGGGCGCCCGACTCATTGTAGTTCACGGTGTCGACGCCCGTGCCGCCATCCATCCGGTCGGCCCCGGCGCCGCCGATGAGGAGGTCGTTGCCGGCGCCGCCGTCGAGGGTGTCGTCCCCCGCGAGGCCGACCAGGGTGTTGCCCGTGTCGTTGCCGGTGATGGTGTCGGCGAAGGCCGAACCGACGACATTCTCGAAGCCGATGCTGACCAGGTCGCCGGTGGCGTCGCCGCCGTTGTTCAGGCTGATCAGGCCGAGCAGGCCGGGCGCCAGGCTGACCCGCACCGCCGCCGGCGAGGTCTCGTAGCTCAGCGTGTCGATGCCGTCGCCGCCGCTGATGACGTCGGCACCGCCCTTGCCCTCGATGACGTCGTTGCCGGCCCCGCCGCTCAGCACATCGATGATGTTGCCACCGGTCAGCACCTCATCATCGCTGTCTTCGAGATTGATGCCCAACAGCCCCAGCAGTTCCAGTGACAATGCCATCTTCGTTCTCCGCTTATCGCGTGTTCAGTATCGGCCCAGCGCTGTCGGCACACGGCGCCGCTATCGACCTAAGATCACAAAATTATCGTTTGCAAACAACTTAAAGGATCATGACGATGTCGGCGACTCTTCTTGATATAAAAAACTTAGATAACATTTATCATTATGATATTTCGGATGATCATCATTTTATTTCTATAAGAAGCAATTTTATTACGGACCTGATGAGAGTGGCTCCAAGTGGGCCAAAAAATGGATAAAAATTTCCAGATATGGAGTTGTTTCATTGTCGCCAGTGAATGCGGAACGCTCTGCAACTCAAAAATGGTCTTTGTCTTGAAACTAAATTCCAAATCAGGAGAGAGAAGTTTCTTTTGATTGCGATCTTCGCATGGGCGTCATGCGTCTGATGCATACAATAGTATGTAACTTGCCAGGCCGCCTCGCCCGGCCCGGCGGCCCGGCGGCCCGCAGGCCCGCATGTCCCCCCGGGCCCGCGGCCGCGATGATGCGGGGCGTCAGCCCAGCCGGGTCTCGACGGTGGTCTTCACCGAATTGGCCAGGAAGCATTGCTCATGGGCGGCGTGGTGCATGGCCTCCTCCGCGGCCCGGTCCGGCGCCGGTCCGGCATAGGTCACGCGGGGGTTCAGCACCACCCGGGTGACTGCGAGCCGCCCCTCGGCGTTCTTCTCCATCACCCCCTCCGCCGTGTCGCTGTAGCGATCGACGGCGAAGCGGCGCCTGGCCGCGATCGACAGGAAGGTCAGCATGTGGCAGCTCGCCAGGGCGGCGACATAGGCCTCCTCCGGATCGACCGCCTCCGGGGCCGAGAAGGGCAGGGGCACGATATGCGGCGAGGCCGAGGCCGGCACCTCGACGCCGCCGTCGAATCGCCAGAGATGCGCCCGGCTGTAGCGGCCGTCGGTGAAGGCGATGTCCGGCGGGCGCTGCCACAGCACCGTCGCCTGATAGTGGCTCATGGGGTCCCTCCCGGTTGCGGTTCGGCCGCCGTCTGCAGATGGATGGCCAGGGCGGCGACCGCAGCGGCGTCGTCGCCGGCCCGGCAGGCGGCGAGGATGGTCTCGTGCTGTGCCGCCATCGCGGCGCGGAAGGCGGAGCCCGGGGGCTGCAGCGCATAGGCGCGCCGCCCTTCCCGCCGCAGCGAATCGATCAGGCGCAGCATCCGGGCATTGCCGCAGGCGCCGTACAGGACGGCGTGGAAGGCGACGTCCAGTTCCTCGATCGCCGCCGGATCCTCTTCCTCGGCCAGGTCCTCGGCCAGCCGCGTGGCCCGGCGCAGGTCGCGCGGCTCCAGCCGGGGCAGCGACAGGCGCAGGGCCTCGCCTTCGACCAGGATGCGCAGGGCGGCCAGATCGCGGCCCTCCCCGGCCGACAGGCCGGCGACGGCCAGGCTGCGGTCGGACCGGCGCACCACCAGCCCTTCGGCCAGCAGCCGGTCCAGCGCCTGCCGCACCGGCTGGCGGCTGACCCCGAATCGCTCCGCCAGGCTCTCCTGGCGCAGCACCGTGTCCGGCGGCAGAAGGCGTGCCTCGATATCCAGCCGCAGCGCGTCGGCGATCGAATTTGGATCCATGGATCCAAACTACATCAGGATCGCTGTCGCATCAACCTTGCAGTGCCGGTTCGACCGCCGCCGGATGGCCGCTATGCTGCGGGTGTCGCCCTGCCGATCCTTGCCGGGATTCCCGGGTCCTGGCAGGGGTGTGGCGGAGCAACCGACCCGTGGACGGCATGAGCGGCTTCTGGACGACGTACTGGTCCGACATCGTGCTGGCGGCCAGCCTCGTGCTCGGCATCGCCGGCGCCATCCATGCGATCATGACCAAGGACGACGTGCGCGCCGCCACCGGCTGGGTCGGCGTGATCGTGCTGAACCCGATCCTCGGCGCCCTGATCTACCTCGTGCTCGGCGTCAACCGGGTGCGCCGCGCCGCGATCGCGCGCCGGCGACGCCGGTCGGGCGCCGGCATGGACGACCGGGAGACGGGCCCGGCGGTGGATGTGGCGGCGGCCTCGGCGCCGCAATTCACCTCGCTGCAGCGCCTCGGCGACCGGGTCTCGCCCTTCCCGGTGACCCCGGGCAACGACCTTCGGCTGCTGCAGGGCGGCGACGAGGCCTATCCGGCGATGCTGGAGGCGATCCGCGAGGCCCGGTCGTCGATCGCGCTGCAGAGCTACATCTTCGACAATGATGCGGTCGGGCGGGAGATCGCCGGGGCGCTGATCGAGGCCGGGCGGCGCGGCGTCGAGGTGCGGGTGCTGATCGATGCCATCGGCGCGCGCTATTCGCGCCCCCAGATCGTCGGCCTGCTGCGCGACGGCGGCGTCAGGACGGCCCGCTTCATGGGCAACGTCATCGGCCTGAAGCTGCCCTATGCCAATCTGCGCTGCCACCGCAAGCTGCTGGTGGTCGATGGCGAGACCGCCTTCACCGGCGGCATGAACATCCGGGCCCAGTTCTCCAGCGCCCATGCCGGCGGGCCGACGGCCCGCGACAGCCATGCCCGGATCTGCGGCCCGATGGTGCAGAGCCTGCTGGCCGCCTTCGTCCAGGACTGGCGCTTCACCACGGGCGAGCGGCTGCACGGCCGCGCCTGGCAGTCGCTGCCGCAGCCGCAGCCGGCGCCCTCGGTGCTGGCCCGGGCGATCCTGTCCGGCCCGGACGTCACCCTCGGCTCGAACCACAGCCTGGTGATGGGCGCGATCGCCGTGGCGCAGCGCTCGATCCGCATCTGCTCGCCCTATTTCCTGCCCGACCTGCCGCTGACCAGTGCGCTGGCCATCGCGGCGCAGCGCGGGGTCGAGGTCGACATCGTCATCCCCAGCCTGAACAATCTGGCGCTGGTCGACGCTGCCATGACGGCGCAGCTCGACCAGGTGCTGCGGCCGGGCTGCCGGGTGTGGCGGGCGACCGGGCCGTTCGACCATTCCAAGCTGATGGCGGTGGATGGCGCCTGGGCGCTGATCGGCTCCTCCAATCTCGATTCGCGCAGCCTGCGGCTCAATTTCGAGCTGGATGTCGAGATCTACGACCGCGGCGTGGCCGGCGCGGTCGACGCCGCCATCCGCCAGCGCATCGCCTCGGCCCGGCCGGAGACGCTGGCGACGCTGCGGGCCCGGCCGTTCCTGACCCGGCTGCGCAACCGGACGGTGTGGCTGGCCTCGCCTTACCTCTGATCCGTCATGCCGAATCCGGCGCTTCGCCCCGACGACCGCGAATGCTTCGCATGGCTTCGGCCGTGCTAGGACTGCGCTCATGGTGAACGGTTTTTCCAGAGCGGCCGCGCCCGGGCGCATGCCGTGGCGTGCCTATGTCCTGATCGGCCTCGGGCTGGTGGCGGCGACGGCGGCGATCCTGCTGGCCATGGGCCGGGTGCCGATCTGCGCCTGCGGCACGGTCAAGCTGTGGGCGCCGGACGTGATGAGCGCCGACAACTCGCAGCACATCGCCGACTGGTACACGCCCTCGCACGTCATCCACGGCTTCCTGTTCTTCGGGCTGACCTGGCTCGTGGCCCGGCGGCTGCCGCTCGGCGCCCGGGCCCTCCTGGCCATCGCCATCGAGGCGGCCTGGGAGATCGCCGAAAACAGCCCGATGATCATCGACCGATATCGCGAGGCGACGATCGCGCTCGGCTACACCGGCGACAGCGTGATCAACTCGGTCTCCGACATCGGCTTCATGCTGCTGGGCTTCTTCTTCGCGGCGCGGGCCCCGGTGTGGCTGACCGTGGCGCTGGCGGTGGCCTTCGAGCTGCTGACCGGCTGGCTGATCCGCGACAACCTGACCCTGAACGTGCTGATGCTGCTGCACCCGGTCGATTCGATCCGGGCGTGGCAGTCCGGCGGCTGATTCGAGACGACCGATGCTGAGACGCTTCTTCGCCTATTACCGGCCGCATCGCAGGCTGTTCCTGCTCGATTTCTGCTGCGCCATCGTGTCCGGCCTGCTCGAGCTCGGCTTCCCGATCGCGGTCAAGGTCTTCGTCGACAGCCTGATGCCGAGCGGCGACTGGCCGCTGATCCTGCTCGCCGCCGCCGGGCTGCTCGCCATCTACGTCTCCAACACCGGCCTGATGGCGGTGGTGACCTATTGGGGCCACATGCTCGGCATCAACATCGAGACCGAGATGCGGCGCAAGGCCTTCGACCATCTGCAGAAGCTGTCCTTCTCCTTCTTCGACAACCAGAAGACCGGCCATCTGGTCGGCCGCCTGACCAAGGACCTGGAGGAGATCGGCGAGGTCGCGCATCACGGGCCGGAGGATCTGTTCATCGCGGTGATGACCTTCATCGGCGCCTTCGCGCTGATGCTGACGGTGCATGTCGAGCTGGCGCTGATCACCGCGGCGATCGTGCCGCTGACCGCCTGGCTGACCAGCCGCTACGGCGGCCGCATGACCCGCAACTGGCAGGCCCTCTACGGCCGGGTCGGCAACTTCAACGTCCGGATCGAGGAGAATGTCGGCGGCATCCGCGTGGTCCAGGCCTTCGCCAATGAGGAGCATGAGCGCCGGCTGTTCGCGGACGACAACCAGAACTACCGCCGCACCAAGCTCGACGCCTACCGGATCATGGCGGCCAGCACCTCGCTCAGCTATCTCAGCATGCGGCTGATCCAGATGGTGGTGATGATCGCCGGCGCCTATTTCGTGCTGACCGGGCGGCTCAGCGAGGGCGGCTTCGTCGGCTTCCTGCTGCTGGTCAACGTGTTCTTCCGCCCGATCGACAAGATCAACTCGGTGATCGAGACCTACCCCAAGGGCATCGCCGGCTTCCGCCGCTACACCGAGCTCCTGGACACCGAGCCGGACATCGTCGACCGGGCAGGCGCGGTCGAGGTGACGGCGCTCAAGGGCGACATCCGGTACGAGGGCGTCAGCTTCGGCTATGGCGACGGCACCCCGGTGCTGCGCGGCATCGACCTCGCCGTCCGGGCCGGCGAGACCGTAGCCTTCGTCGGCCCCTCGGGCGCCGGCAAGACCACGATCTGCTCGCTGCTGCCGCGCTTCTACGAGGTCCAGGGCGGCCGCATCACGGTCGACGGCATCGATATCCGCGACATGACCATGACCTCGCTGCGCCGCCAGATCGGCGTGGTGCAGCAGGACGTGTTCCTGTTCGCCGGCTCGATCCGCGAGAACATCGCCTATGGCCGGCTGGGCGCGACCGAGGCCGAGATCATGGAGGCGGCGCGGCGGGCCCGGCTCGACGGCGTGATCGCCGGCCTGCCGGACGGGCTGGACACGGTGATCGGTGAGCGCGGGGTGAAGCTGTCGGGCGGGCAGAAGCAGCGCCTGGCCATCGCCCGCATGTTCCTGAAGAACCCGCCGATCCTGATCCTGGACGAGGCGACCTCGGCGCTCGACACGGAGACGGAGCAGGCGATCCAGCAGTCGCTGGCCGAGCTGTCGCAGGGCCGCACCACCCTGGTGATCGCCCATCGCCTGGCCACCATCCAGCACGCCGACCGGATCGTGGTGGTCGACGCCAACGGCATCGCCGAGCAGGGCCGCCACCGCGACCTGGTCGCCGCCGGCGGCCTCTACCGCCGGCTGCATGACGCGCAATACGGGATGCGGTGAGCGGCCTTAGCGCTCTGCCCAGCCCTTCACCGCCAGCATCGCATCGGCAAACGCCTCCGGCGCTTCCTGCGGCAGGTTGTGGCCGATGCCCGGCGTCACCACGCGGTGCTCGTGCCGGCCGGTGAAGCGGCCGGCGTGATGGGCGGTGCCGCCAGGCGGCATCACCCCGTCGGCGTCGCCGTCCAGCGTGATCGCCGGCACCGCGATCGGCGGCTGCGCCGCCAGCCGGCGCTCCACCTCCGCCACCGCCGGGTCGCCCTCGGCCAGGGCGAAGCGGTGGCGGTAGGAGTGGATCACGACATCGACGAAATCGGGGTTGTCGAAGGACGCGGCACTGCGCTCATAAGTGGCGTCGTCGAAGCGCCACTCCGGCGACCACAGCCGCCACAGCAGGCGGCACAGCTCGCGCCGGTTGCGCTCCAGCCCCCGCCGGCCGCGCTCGCCGTGGAAGTAGTACTGGTACCAGTAGCGGAACTCGGCCTCGGGCGAGGCCGGCTCGCCCGATCGGGCGATGTCCTGGATGTTGTAGCCGTTGACCGAGACCAAGCCACGCGCCCGGTCCGGCCACAGCGCCGCGACGATGCAGGCGGCGCGGCCGCCCCAGTCGTAGCCGCCCAGCACCGCCGATTCGATCTTCAGCGCATCCAGCAGTGCCAGCAGGTCGTGCCCCAGCGCCGCCTGCTCGCCCGACCGCGGCGTTTCCGCCGACAGGAACCGGGTCGGGCCGTAGCCGCGCAGCCACGGCACGATCACCCGGGCGCCTCGGGCGGCCAGAAGCGGCGCCACCTCGTCATAGCTGTGGATGTCGTAGGGAAAGCCGTGCAGCAGCACCGCCGGCCAGCCGGACGGATCGCCGGTCTCCTCATAGGCGACGCTCAGCACCCCGGCCTCGATCCGCTTCAGCATGGTCGCGACTCCTGCATTCGGATCCGGGTATTGGAGCATATCCGGCGGCAGGACTCATGCGGATCCCCTCCGCCGCCGGCCGGACGGTGCCGGCCGCGGCGGATTTCGTGCCGTGACGGCGGGCCCGCCGTCAGTGCGGCGGGTGGATCGACAGGATGTAGAGCGCGTGGATGATGCCGGGAATCCAGCCCAGGATGGTCAGGATGATGTTCAGCCGCAGCTCGTCGCCGGCGCCGATGTCGAGATAGACGGCCAGCGGCGGGCAGAGGAAGGCGAGGATGTACAGGAACGTGGCCAACAATCTGTCCGGGTGGTGGATCCTGCCCTTCCCTAGCGTTGCCGGGCGGCGCGGACAATCTCGGGGGCGTAACGATTTGTTGCTGCCTGTTTCATCGGGCGGCCGGACGGCGGCATTCCGGCACGCCGCTTGCTTTGCAACGGCGATGCCGGGGCGTCGCCCGGCCCGCGGGATGCGATAGGCTGATTCCGGCCCGGTCCGCCCGCGGCTTCGACCCGATTCGATGGAGCCTTCCCTTGCCCCTGCCCGAACTGAAGCGCATCGCGGGGACGGCGATGCTGGCGCTGCTCGCAGCCGGTCCCGCCGCCCAGGCCCAGACGCCCGCCGCGCCGCGGCCGGTCAAGGTCCTGATCATCTCGATGTTCGGTCCCGAGGCGAAGCCCTGGGTCGAACAGCTGCATCTCGACCAGGAGATCGCGGTGCCCGGCCTCTCGCCCGACTACCCCGCCGTGCATTGCAACGCCGACGGGGTGTGCCAGATGACCACCGGCATGGGCCATGCCAATGCCGCCGCCTCGACCATGGCGCTGCTGTGGAGCCGGCAGTTCGACCTGACCCGCGCCTATGTGCTGATCGCCGGCATCGCCGGGATCGACCCGGCCAAGGGCACGCTCGGCACCGCCGCCTGGGCCCGCTACTTGGTGGATTTCGGCATCCAGCACGAGATCGATGCCCGCGAGATGCCGCCGGGCTGGGGCAGCGGCTATCTCGGCATCGGGGCGAAGGATCCCGCCGGGACGCCGCCGCTCAACTACCGGACCGAGGTGTTCCAGCTGAACGAGGACCTGCTGCAGGCGGCGCTGGCCCTGACCAGGGATGCGAAGCTGGCGGATGGCGAGGCCGCGGCGGCCTATCGTGCGCACTATCCGGAGGCGCCGGCCAACCAGCCGCCCAAGGTCGTGCAGTGCGACACGCTGGCCGGCGACACCTACTGGCACGGGGCCCTGATCGGCAAGCGGGCCGAGGACTGGGTGGCTCTCCTGACCGACGGCAAGGGCGACTACTGCACGACGCAGCAGGAGGACAACGCCACCTTCGAGGCGCTGCGGCGGGGCGAGGAGGCCGGGCTGGTCGATACCGGGCGGGTCGCGGTGCTGCGCACCGCCTCCAACTTCGACCGGCCGCATCCCGGCCAGACCACGGTGGAGTCGCTGCAGGCCAGGTCCGGCGGCTTCCCGGTCGCGATCGCCAACCTCGCCGCCGCCGGCGCTCCCTTCGTCCAGGCCGTGGTCGAGGACTGGGCGGCGTGGCAGGCCGGGGTTCCGGCGGCCGTGCAGCTGTCACGCCCATAAGGACCGTTGCCACCGGCCCCGCGGCGCGACAGCATGCGCGCAGGGGGATGGGGAGGGGCGGATGCGTTGGTTCCGGGGCCTGTTGATCGCGGTGCTGGTCCTGCTCGGCGCGCCGGGCTGGGCGCAGCAGGCGCCCGCACCGGCGACGGCGGAGCAGCCTCCGCCGGCCCCGGTGCAGCAGCTGCTCGACCTCTTGCGCAACCCCGAGGTGCAGGGCTGGCTGGCGCAGCAGCAGGCGGTGCCGGCGCAGCAGGGGGCGGCGCCGGCCGCCGCGGCCTCGTCCGAGATGGACGAGATCGACATGATGCGGATGCAGACCCGCGGCAAGCTGCACTGGTACGCCGCGACCGCGCGCGACCTGCCGGGCATCCTGGCCGCGGTCGGGGCCCGGATCGGCCAGGCCCTGGCCGAGCTCGGCCTCATCGGTCTGGTCCTGGCGGTCGGCGGCTTCGTCGGCATCGGCATCCTGGCCGAATGGCTGTTCCGGCGCCTGACCGCCTCGATCCGCCACCGGCTGATCCATGCGCCCGGGGCCGGAATCGGCGAGCACCTCGCCGTCTTCGCCGCCCGCCTCGTCTTCGCCGTCGGCGCCGTCATCGCCTTCGCCGTCGGCAGCCTCGGCATCTTCCTGATCTTCACCTGGCCGCACGGCTTCCAGCACCTGGTCATCGCCCTGCTCGCCATCGTGCTGGTCGGCCGGCTGGCGCGGGCGGTGCTGCGGCTCGGCCTCGCCCCCGGCCGGCCCGATCTCCGATTGGTCGCGGTGGAGGAGCGCGTCATCCCGGTGATCATGCGCTGGCTGATCGCGATCCCGACGGTGATGATCGGCGGCGTGTTCCTGGCCCGGCTGATGCGCCGGCTGGACGCGCCGGAGGACGCGGCGCTGCTGATCCGCGAGCTGACCTCCTTCCTGGTGCTGGCCCTGGTCGTCGCCTTCACCTGGCGGCGCCGGGCCTGGACCGACGAGCCGGGCATCAAGGACGATCTCGCGCGCTGCCTGGTCACGGTGGCGATGGCGGCCGCCGCGGTGCTGGTCGCGCTCGGTGCCGGGCGCGCGGCGATCACCGCATTCGTGCTGGCGCTCTTGCCCTGGGGCCTGCGCCAGATCCGCGAGGCGGCGCGGTCGGTGGCGTCGCCCGATTCGATCGAGGGCAAGGACCGGCCGCTCGCCATGTTGGTCGAGCGGACGGCCCAGGCGCTGGTCCTCCTCGGCGCCCTCGCCTTCCTGGCCCAGCGCTTGGGTGTCGATTCGATGCACGCGATGATGGCGGCGGAGGAGCCGGGGGCGATGGCGCTGCGCGCCGCGCTGCGGATCGTGCTGACGCTGATCGTGGTCGACCTGCTGTGGCATCTCGGCCGGGCCCTGATCGACCATCATCTCAGCCGGTCGACCGAAACGATGTCGGCGACCGACGTCACCCGGCAGGCGCGGCTGCGCACGCTGCTGCCGCTGTTCCGCAACGCCTATTTCGTCACCCTGGCGACGGTCGCGGTGCTGGTGGTGCTGTCCTCGCTCGGCATCGATATCGGGCCGCTGCTGGCCGGCGCCGGCGTCATCGGCCTGGCCATCGGCTTCGGCGCCCAGACCCTGGTGAAGGACATCGTCTCCGGCGTGTTCTTCCTGCTCGAGGACGCCTTCCGGGTCGGCGAGTATGTCGAGATCGGCAACCTCAAGGGCACGGTCGAGGCGATCTCGATCCGTTCGCTGAAGCTGCGCCACCAGCGGGGGGCGCTGCAGACCGTGCCCTTCGGCGAGGCCCGGGCGATGACCAATCTCAGTCGCGACTGGGTGGTGATGAAGCTGGAGTTCCGGGTGCCCTTCGACACCGATGTCGACCAGGTGAAGAAGATCGTGAAGAAGATCGGCGCCGAGATCGCGGCCGACCCGACGCTGGGCCCGCATCTGCTCGACGCGCCGAAATCCCAGGGCGTGCGCCGGATCGAGGAGTTCAACATGGTGGTCGGGATCAAGTTCATGGCCCGGCCGGGCGAGCAGTTCATGATCCGCCGGATGCTGTACCAGCGCATCCTCGAGGAGTTCGACGCCGCCGGTATCCACCTCGCCCGGCGCGACGTGGTGGTGCGCAGCCATGACGGCGGCGAGGTCGACCCGGCCGTGGCGGCCGCCGCGATCGCGGCGACCGGCGGCGGCCCGGCGCCGGGGTGACGATGTCTTCCGGCCTCCGGGTTCAGCCGAGGCCGCCGTGGGATCCGCTCGCCCCTTGCTCCCGCATCGCTTCGGCTGGCGTGGCCGAGCGGACGGCCAACCTGGTCCCCGCCGCCGACGGGTCCTCGGCGGCGTTGTGGCCGAAGCGTTTCAACCGGCCTGCGGTGATGAGCGCGTCGACCAGGCCTCGCTCGGCCGAAAACGGGTGCCACTCCCACCCCTGATGGGAGAACCGGCGAGAGCCACGGCATGGCCTGGAAATCGCTGCAGGACTGCGGCGATCACGACCATGCCGCTGCTGGGCACGACATAGGGGGGCGGGTCGAAAGCGGCGAGCTGGGCGTCGACATGCTCGTGGATGGACCTGCCGAGGACCCGATGCACCTTGCCGGTCTCGGCCGCGAAGGCGGCAAACCCGTCGGTGTAGTCGTCGCAGAAATCGTACAGATCGGGATGGCTTGCCGACAGCGGGCCGCGCATCTCCGCGAATTTTTCCGGATCGCGGACGCACCAGATCTCAGAGGCGTCGCGGACTGCGGGGTGCCGGCGCCAGGCGCTCGAGGACACCATGCCCATGCCCGGCCTGCCGGTGTTGGAGACCGCGACCACATCGGTGCGGCCTGGCGCTTCCGGGAACGAGCGGCACTCGTTGAAGCGGATGACATAGGCCGCTTCGGCGATCCTTGCGGCTGCAAGGGCACCGATCGGCCCGTTGCCGACGATCATGAGGCTTTGTGTCAACGCGGGCACCCCGGTTTGGCGAGAGCCGTCTGCTGCTGGCATGCCCCCGCGTACGTTGCGGGGGACGAATTGGAGGCCGGAAGCTCGGTGAAACCGCCTTTCCCGAGGCGCTCCGCAGCGTCTCAGACCGGCATCCCGATCATCATCTGGAACTCGCGCCGCAGCTGCGGGTCGTCGCGGAAGGCGCCGACCATGCAGCTGGTCACCATCTGGGTGCCGTGCTTGTGCACCCCGCGCGTGGTCATGCAGTGGTGCCGCGACGACACCATCACCGCCACGCCGCGCGGCTTCAGCACCTGGTCGAGTTTGGGCAAGTTATTTCTGAAGAGACCCAATTGGATTGTCTGGCTGCGTTTCGCGTCTGTCTAAATACATACAATGCCGAGGTAATACAGATTTGTCGACGCGTCAAAAGCTTTATTTTTACGAAATAGAAATATAGTTCAATATAATTTTGTTCCAGGATTGAAATTTGTATTTACATAGAAAAATCTTTGCTTTTGTTTGAAACTATAGAAAATTGAATTCGATCTGATATTGAGCGTCATCAAGCCATGGACACTGTGCACCGCTCGATGCGCATCCGCTTCGACCAGCTGCAGCACCACCTTCTCGGCCGCGGCCGGACAGGCGCGTGCCGATGATGACCATCCGCCTTCTTCCGGGCTTCAGTGAAGCCGGCCTCCGTCTGCTGCGGATATGCGCGGCCGTGGCTCACGCCCCCGGGATCGTGATATGCGGCGGCAGCGGCTCCAGCCCCGGCGCGCCGAGATAGCTGACCACCGGCGTCTTCGGGGTGTCCTTGCGGTACTCGCCGTAGATCGCCCCGGCCCGGCACTGCCGGTCCAGCGCCGGGGTGTGCCCGTCGCGGTTGATCCAGACCTTGGAGCCGACCCGGGTGAAGCGGATCAGGGCCGAGGGATTGTCCGGATCGGCCAAATAGAGGCGGTCGCGGCCGCCGATCGCCCGGTCGCGCAGGTCGGGCAGCGGGAAGCGGTCGCGCAGGTCGAGGCGAACCCCGGTCAGCGCCAGGGCGCATTCGCGGCCGTTGTGGTCCAGGGTGAAGAACACGTTGACCTCGCCGACATACTGGGCCGGCAGGACATACATGGTCCAATGCGGCCCGTCGTAGCGGCCGCCCCATTGCGCCGCGTCGATCGACGCCGTCAGGGTGCGCAGCATGCCGAGCTGCCGCGACTGGATGCAGGCGATGTCGGCGCCGCACTGCCCGACCCAGCGGCGCACGGCCCCGCGCATGGCGTCGGTCTCGGCCCGGCCGACGGCGGCGGGGCCGGCGATCCTCCAGCCCTGGATGCCGTCGAGCTGCCGGTCCAGCCACAGCGCGGTCGGCGACCCGCAGATGGCGCGCTGCGCCGGCCCCAGCCGCTCCGACCGGCAGTCCGGCCCGGCGCCGATCTCGGCGACCGCGTCGGGCGGCGACGGCTCGGGCATTGCCGCGACCCGCGGCAGCGGCGGTGTCACGCCGGGAATGACGGTGCCGGGATAGGGCACCTCGGTCAGCGGCCCCTCGGTGACCAGCGGCGCCTGGGGGTTGGGACCATTGCCGCAGGCGGCCAGAAGAAGGCATGCCAGCAGGCGCAGTCCGGTTGTCATGGCCGTGCGTCCCGTTCGTGGTCGAGGACAGCAGCGATGGCTGGGAAGAACCAGTCGAGCCAGCCTTGAAATCTGTGGCCGGTGCGTCCTGATTGCAGTCAACGCATCGTCTGTCAAATAAATCCTAAGAATGGGACGCTTAAGATAAGGTTAAATGTCAGTCTTGTCCTGAGAGAATCGCAACCGGGAATCAGATAAAAATTTACGCTTTCTGTTTGGATTTCGGATGGGAGGGGCCAGGCCCGCCGGCGCGGCCTGGCCCCGGGCGTCGCGACTTACATCAGCCCGTTCTGCTTCAGGATCTCCGGCGCGTTCTCCTTGGTGATGGTCAGGGTCGGCAGCACGATCGTCTTCTCGACCTTCTCGCCCTTCAGCAGCTTCACCGCCTGGCGCAGGCCTTCGGCGCCGGGGGTGGGATAGAGGAAGGTCGCCGCCAGCTCGCCCTTGTTGACCCAGACCACGCCCTCGTTCGGCAGCCCGTCGACGCCGACGAACTTGATCTCCTTCTCGCGGCCGGCGTCCTTGGCGGCGAGATAGGCGCCATAGGCCATCGGGTCGTTGTGGCCGTAGACCAGGTCGATGGTCTCGAAGTTGCGCAGGGCGGTCGACATGATGTCGTAGGCCAGGTTCTGCTTCCAGTCGGCTGACTGCTTGTCGAGCAGGTATTTCAGGCCGGGCTCCTTGTCGGCGACGGAATGGAAGCCGTCGGACCGGTCATGCGCCGGCTGGGTGCCGAGGCCGCCCCAGATCTCGACCACGTTGCCCTTCGCCTTGCCCGGGCCGCCCAGCGCCTTGACCACGAAGTCGCCGACCGCCTTGCCGATCACGGTGTTGTCGCCGCCGACGAACTGGGTGTAGCGGTCGGTGTCGACGTTGCGGTCCAGCACGAAGACCGGGATCTTGGCGTCGATCGCCTTCTCCACCACCCCGGTCAGCCCGGCCGATTCCTTCGGCGAGATCAGCAGGGCGTCGACCTCCTGCCGGATGAAGTTCTCGACATCGGCGACCTGCTTCTCGGTCTTGTCCTCGGCATCGGCGATCAGCAGCTCCACCTCCGGGTGCTTCTCGGCCTCGGCCTTGATGTCCTTGTTGAACTGCACCCGCCAGGGCTCCAGCGTCGTGGCCTGGGAGAAGCCGATGCGCCACTTCTTGTCGGCGGCGCGGGCCGGGGTCCAGCCGGCGGGCAGGTGCAGGGTGACGCCGGCGCCCAGCGCCAGCGCGGTGGTTTTCAACAGATCGCGACGGTTCATGGTTGCGTTCCTTCCCGATGGATCAGCGACGATCCTTGTTGGCCCGGCGCCTCGGATCGGGCGGCGGGGTCCTGCCGGGCTGCGCGCGCCGTGCGGAACGGCGCCAGCAGATCGGCCAGGTTGCGCTCCTGCAGCAGCACGGTGACGACGATGATCGCCCCCTTGAACACGAGCTGCAGGTTGGAGTTGATGTTGTGGAGCTGCAGAATGTTCGACAGCAGCCCGAAGATCAGGACGCCGACCAGCGTGCCGGCCAGGGCGCCGCGGCCGCCCATCAGGCTGGTGCCGCCGATCACCACCGCGGCGATGGCGTCCAGCTCCAGCCCCGCCCCGGCATCCGGCTTGCCCTGGCGGTACTGGGCGACATAGAGGATGCCGGCCAGGGTGGCGAGCATGCCGGAGAAGGCGTAGGCCGCGATCTTCACCCGGTCGACCGGGATGCCGGACAGCCGCGCCGCCTCCTCATTGCCGCCGATGGCGTAGACGTAGCGGCCGAACACGGTCAGCCGCAGCAGCACGGCGAAGACCGCGACCGCGGCCAGGAAGAACAGGCCCGGCACCGGCAGCACGCCCCACAGCATGCTGCGCAAGAGCTCGATGTCCTCGGTGGCGTTGGTGCCGGCATAGACCGGCAGCACGGCGCTGTCCTGCCCTGCGGTCAGGCGCGACAGGCCCAGCATGCCGACCATCATGGCGAGCGTGACGATGAAGGGCTGCAGCCGCCCGGCGACGATGATGGCGCCGCTGACCGCGCCGACCATCAGCCCGGCGCAGGGCACCGCGACCAAGAGGGCCGGGACGCCGAACTTGGAGCCGACCTGCGGCACCAGCCACGCCGCCACCAGCGCCGCCAGGGCCAGGCCGGCGGCGCCGGGAATCCAGCCGTCGCGCAGCGGGTCGCGCACGGCCTGCCGCCGGGCGCCGACCGGCCCCTCCCGGTGCCTGAGGCCGCGGCCGAGGAAGCGGGCCAGCAGGAAGGCGGCGGCGAAGGCGACCAGGATCGCGGCCGGCACGGCGACGCCGGCGGAGCTGGTCCAGCCCGCCTCGGTCAGCAGCGTCGCGGTCAGCACCGTGCCGAAGGCCATCACCGACCCGACCGACAGGTCGATGCCGGCGATCAGGATCACCACGGTCATGCCGACGGCGACGAGGCCGGTGATCGACACCTGGCGCAGCACGTCGGTCAGGTTGCCGTAGGACAGGAAGATGTTGCGGCCGCTGCCGCTGACCGGCGAGAAGGCGATGCCGATCAGGAGGATGACCAGCAGGCCCCAGTACAGCTTGGTGCGGGACAGCAGGCGAAGCACGGTCATGACACGGTCTCGACAGGTCGGGAAACGGAAGCGCGGGGCGAGGCGAGGTCCATGATCGCCTCCTGGCCGGCCTCGGCGCGGGACAGCAGGCCGGTCTGCCGGCCCTCGCACATCACCAGGATGCGGTCGGCCAGCAGCAGGAGTTCGGGCAGCTCGGAGGAGACGAGCAGGATGGCGATGCCCTGGTCGGCCAGGGCGAAGACCAGGTCGTAGATCTCCTTCTTGGCGCCGACATCGATGCCGCGGGTCGGCTCGTCCAGCAGCAGCACGCGCGGCGCGGTGGCCAGCCACTTGCCGATCACCACCTTCTGTTGGTTGCCGCCGGACAGGCGGCCCGCCGGCTGTTGCGGTCCGGTGCAGCGCACCCCCAGCCGGCCGATGGTGCCGCGCGCCAGCTCCGCCTCGCGCCCGAAACGGCGCAGGCCCAGGCGGGCCAGGACGGGCAGCGAGGGCAGGGCCAGGTTGTCGCGGATCGAGGCGCCGAGCTGCAGCCCGGTCACCTTGCGGTCCTCGGTCACCAGCGCCAGGCCGTGGCGCTTGGCTGTGGCCGGGTCGTCGATCGCCACCGGCTCGCCGTCGATCCGGATGCTGCCCCCGCGGCGGCCGCGGGCGGAGCCGAAGATGGTCTCCAGGATCTCGGTGCGGCCGGCGCCCAGCAGGCCGGCGATGCCCAGGATCTCGCCGGGCTCAAGATCGAAGCCGACCCCGTCCAGCACCCGGCGCCAGCCGCCGCGCCGGCCCGGCACCTCCAGCGACAGGTCGCGGACCGACAGCACCGGCCGGCCGCCGCCGCCGCCGCGCCCGGCCGGATGCTCCGCCTTGGCCAGCTCGCGCCCGACCATATGGGCGATGATCCGCTCCCGCGTCAGCTCGGCGATCGGGGCGGTGACGACATGGCGGCCGTCGCGCAGGATGGTGACGCGGTCGGCCAGCTCCATCACCTCGTCCATCCGGTGCGAGATGTAGACGACCGCGACGCCGTCCCGCGCCAGCTGCCGCACCACGCCGAACAGCGTGGCGCATTCCGCCTGCGACAGGGCGGAGGTCGGCTCGTCCATGATCAGGATGCGGGTGTCCAGCGACAGCGCCTTGGCGATCTCGACCAGCTGCTGCTCGCCGACCCTGAGGCTTCCCACCCGCGCATCCGGGTCGACGGCGATGCCCAGCCGGCGGATCAGCCGCGCCGCCGCCTGGCGCAGCGCCGGCCCGTCGACGAAGATGCCGCCGCGCAGCGGTTCGCGGCCCAGGAAGATGTTCTCGGCGACGGTCATGCCCGGCACCAGGTTCAGCTCCTGGTGGATGATGCCGATGCCGGCCTCCTCGGCGTCGCGCACCCCGGCGAAGGCGCGCGGCACGCCGTCGACCAGGATGGTGCCGTCATAGTCGCCATGGATGCCGGCCAGGATCTTCATCAGGGTCGACTTGCCGGCGCCGTTCTCGCCCATCAGGGCGTGGATCTCGCCCGGGAACACGTCCAGGCCGACGCCGTGCAGCACCGTGACCCCGGCGAAGGCCTTGCCGATGCCGGCGGCCTGCAGCACCGGCGTCGCGGCGGCCGGACTGGTTTCTGCAACTGAACTCGACACCTCTCCTCCCTCTCTTGCCGTGGGCGGCTTCGTGGCGGCCGCCCGTTCCGACGGTTCAGGGCGGCGCCCCCTCCGCCGTGTCCTTGAAAGCTTTCATCCGGCGCCGCGCCGCGGCCTTCATGGGCGGCGCGGCCGTGGTCTCGCGCACGATCAGCGGGGCCGGCAGGCGGATATGCTCCGCCGGCCGGTCCGGCGCCTCGAAGGCGGCGGTCAGGATCCGCCAGGCATGGCCGGCCAGCGCCTCGGTCGGCTGCCGGATGGCGCTGACGAAGGGGCGCAGCACGGTCAGCCAGGCGAAATCGTCGAAGGCCAGCAGCGACAGGTCCTGCGGGATCGACATCCCGGCATCCTGCACCGCCCGCAGCACGCCCAGCGTGGCGACGTTGCTGCCGGTGAACACGGCGGTCGGCCGGCGGTCGGCTGTCAACACCGGCAGCACCCCGGCCCGGGTCTCCTCCTCGGTCATGCCCGGCAGCAGCACGCGGGCCCGCTGCTCCAGCCCGGCGGCGCGCATGGCGGCGAGGTATCCCTCGACCCGCGCGGCGCTGTTCCAGAGGCGGGTCGAGTTGATGACGAAGGCGAGGTCGCGGTGGCCCAGGCCCAGGAGATGCTCGGTGCCCAGCCGGGTGGCGGCGGCGTTGTCGACGGCGACGGACGGGAAGCGGTCCTGCGCCGCGACGCGGTCCAGCACCACCACCGGGATGCGGTGGTGCCGCATCTCGCGCTCGGTCGCCGACCAGTCACGGGTCGGCACGATGATCAGGCCGTCGACCCGCCGCGACAGCAGCGCCCGCACCCGCTCGTGCTCGCGCTCCGGGTCCTCGCGCGAGGTGACGATGATCACCTCGTAGCTCTGCGACAGGGCGATGTTCTCGAGATGCTCGACCAGCTCGTTGAACACGATGTTCAGCACGTCGGGCACCACCAGGCCGATGGTGCGGGTGCGCTGGCGGCGCAGCCCGGCGGCCAGGCTGTTCGGGCGATAGCCCAGCGCCTCGGCCACCTCCAGCACCCGCCGGCGGCTTTCGGCGGCGACCCCGGCCTTGCCGTTGAACACGTTGGACGCCGTGCCGAGCGAGACCCCGGCGCGCGATGCGACCTCCCTGATCGTCGTCTTCCGCTGCGACATGCCTCCACTATGAAACGTTTCATTCCAGAGTCAAGACACCCTCAGGGCACCCGTGCGGAGGACGCGATGGTGCCCGGCACTGTTCCCGTCTAGGCAGGGCTGGCGATCTGGAGGATCCGATGACGGCGAGCGTGCGGGCGATCTCGGGGGTCGGGGGCAAGGGCCCCGCCTGCTTCCTGGTGCAGGCGGCCGGGACGCGCCTGCTGCTCGACTGCGGCGCCGGGCCGGACGAGGGCATGCGGCCCGGCCTGTCCGGCCTCGGCCCGATCGACGCCATCCTGCTCAGCCACGCCCATCCCGACCATGTCGCGGCGCTGCCGGAGGCCGCGGACCGGTTCGGCCCGGTGCCGGTCTACGCCACTTCGCCGGTGCTGCAGGCGCTGCCCGAGGGCGCGCCGGCCGACCGCCGGCCGCTGACCCTCGGCCGCAACGCCCTGCCCGGCGGCCTCGCCGTCACCTGCGGCCGCTCCGGCCACGCGCCGGGCGGGGTGTGGCTGCATCTCGCCCTCGGCGGCGGGCTGTTCTATGCCGGCGACATGGGCTTCGACTCTGTGCTTTTCGCAGTGGATGCCGAGCCGCCGGCGGCGCGGGCCGCCATCCTCGACGCCTCCTATGGCGACGACGACACGCCGCATGAGGATCGCCTGGCCGCCTTCGCCCCGATCTTCGCGGCGAAGCGCTCGCTGCTGCTGGCGCCGGCCGGCGGGCGCGGGCCGGAGATGGCGCTGGCCGCCGCGGCCGCGCATGAGCGCAAGCCGGCGGTGTGCGACGCCAACCGTGCGATGATCGACCGGCTGATCGACGACCCGGCCTGGCTGCGCCCCGGCGCCGGCACGATGCTGGATTCCCTGCGCAGCCGGATCGAGCCGATCGAGGCCATCGAGCCGCCGCCGGAGCGGGCGATCATCGCCGCCAAGCCGAACGCCACCGGCGGCGCCGCCAAGCCGCTGCTGGAGGGCTGGGCCCGCGACGACGGCCCGGTGGTCGCCACCGGCTATGTCGCCGCCGGCACCCCGGCGCGCCGGGCGGTGGAGGAGGGGCGGGCGATGGCGCTGCGCTGGCCGGTGCATCCGCGCCTGTCGCAGAACGTGGCGCTGGCGAAGGCGCTCGGGGCCGAGACGGTGGTGCCGGCCTTCGGCGACGCCGGCCACCGCGCCGCCTGGGCCAAGGCCTTCGCCCCGGCCCGGATCGCCCTCGAGGAGGCGGTGGAGATCTGATGGAGCGGATCAGGCCTCGACGAGGTTCAGGCGTTTCCGGATCTGCTCGATATCGTCGCCCTGGCGATCGATGCGGTTCGACAGGACGGCATATTGTCCGAACAGGCTCGCCACCTGGCCTTCCAGCAGGCCGAGCCGGGTCTTGACCTCGCGCAGATCGGTCTTCACCTCGGCAAGGTCGGTCCGGAGCGCACGCAGGTGCTCCAGCACCCAATTGTCCGTCTTCCCGTCCATAGTGCACCCGACCCCGCGGATACCGTGACGTTCGATCGCATTCTATAACATAGGGACCATTCGGACCGATGCAGCCCTTCTTCTTTCTCCGCCACGGCCAGAGCACCGCCAACCGCGACCGGGTGATCGCCGGCAGCACCGACGCCGCGCTGACCGAGCTGGGCGAGGCCCAGGCGCGGGAGGCCGCGATCGCCCTGGCCGGTTCGGGCATCCGCCGGATCGTCGCCAGCCCGCAGCGCCGGGCGCTGCGCACGGCCGAGATCGTGGCCGGGACGCTGGGCCTGCCGGTCGCGACCGATCCGGGTCTGGTGGAACGCCACTGGGGCGCCTGGGAAGGGCGGCTGGTCGCCGACCGGCCGGACTATTTCATGGTCCCGGAGGGCGGCGAGAGCTGGGAGGCGTTCCGCGACCGCGCCTGGGCCGCCTGCCGGCCGATCCTCGCCGCCGGGCCGGCGCCGCTCGCCGGGCCGGCGCCGCTGCTGATCGTGGCCCATGCCGGCATCATGCGGGTGCTGCGTGACCGGCTGGGGCTGGGCTTCGAGGCCAAGGGCGTCGGCAACGCCCTGCCGATGCGCTTCACCCCGCCCGACGCCCCGGACTTGCCCTGGCGGGTCGAACCGGTCACGAAACTGCAACCGGAACCTGCTAGCACCCGAGCCATTGTCTAAAATTCTTGGGATCGACGCACATGCTCCCCCGCCTTCTGCTCGTCGCCGCCATGACGGCCTTCTCCGCCGCGGCCTTCGCCGGGCCGGGATCGCTGATGATCTACACCTCGACCCCGAACGAGGCGATGACGGCGCTGGTCGCCGAGTTCAACAAGGCGCATCCGGAGGTGAAGGTCGAGTTCTTCCGCTCCGGCACCACCGAGGTGCTGAACAAGCTGCAGGCCGAATTCGCGGCCGGGTCGCCGCAGCCCGACGTGGTGTTCATCGCCGATGCGGTGGCGATGCAGCAGCTCAAGGATGACGGCCGCCTGATGGCCTATGCCGACGCGCCGATCCAGGGCTTCCCCGACGGCTTCGCCGATCCGGACAAGACCTATTTCGGCACCAAGCTGATCCCGACCGGCATCGCCTGGAACACCAAGTCCGGCGCGCCGGCGCCGAAATCCTGGGCCGACCTGCTGTCGGCCGCGGCCAAGGACCAGGTGATCATGGCCAGCCCGCTCTATTCCGGCGCCGCGGTGATCCATGTCGGCACGGTCGCGGCGCAGCCCGGCCTGGGCTGGGACTATCTCGACAAGCTGGCCGGGAACGGCGCGGTCGCCGGCCAGGGCAACGGCACGGTGATGGAGGCGGTGGCCACCGGCCAGAAGTCCTACGGCATCATCGTCGACTTCATGGCGCTGAACGCCAAGGCCAAGGGCTCGCCGGTCGACTTCGTCTATCCGTCGGACGGCGTCTCGGTGGTGACCGAGCCGGTGGCGATCCTGAAATCGGCCGACGACGTCGCCGATGCCAAGACCTTCGTCAACTGGCTGCTGTCGGATGACGGCCAGGCCTATATGGCGAAGCAGGGCTACATCCCCGGCAAGCCCGGCGTCGCCCTGCCGCCCGGCCGCCCGGCGGCCTCGGCGCTGAAGCTGATGCCGGTCTCGGCCGAGGTCCTGTCCAAGGGCGTCGACGAGAACAAGCGCAAGTTCAGCGACGCCTTCGGGGGGTGAGGCAGGCCACCCGCGTCCGGCCTTCCCTTCTTTGTCATGCCCGGGCTTGACCCGGGCATCCAGAGGGTCTCGACATCTTCTGGATTGCCGGGTCAAGCCCGGCAATGACAGCAAGAAGCATGGGCTTGGCTGGCACGATGGGCTAAACGCGGAGGCTCCGAGATCGTCGATCGCAGTTCCAGCGCGCCCGTGACCGATTCCCTGGCACCGACTCCCGCAGCCTTCCATCCCCGCCGCTGGGGCGACCCGGTCCTGGCCGGGGCCGCCGGCGCCTATGTGCTGCTGGTCTGCGCCCTGCCGATGCTGCGCCTGTTCGCCGAGGGGCTGGCGCAGCCGGACGCGGCGCTGGCCATACTCGGCGGCCGGGCGACGCTGCGGGCGCTGCAGAACACCCTGGTCTCCGGCCTCGGCTCGACCCTGGTCTCGGTGGTGGTCGGCGGCGGCCTGGCGCTGGCCATCGGCCTCACCGACATCCGGCGCCGCGGCGTGCTGGCGCTGCTGTGCCTGCTGCCGATGCTGATCCCGCCGCAGATCGCCGCCCTGGCCTGGATCCGGCTGCTCGACGCCGGCAGCCCCGCCCGGGGCCTGCTCGACGCCGTCACCGGCCCCTGGCCGAACCACCCGCTCTACTCCGGCGGCGGGGTGGTCTGGATCATGGGGCTGGAGCATGCGGCGCTGGTCTTCCTTGCGGTCACCGCCGCGATTCGAAGCCTGCCCTGCGACCTGGTCGAGGCCGCGCGGGCTGCCGGCGCCCGGGGACCGCGGATCCTGCTCGGCATCCTGCTGCCGCTGCTGCGCCCGGCGCTGCTGGCCGGGGCCGCCCTGGCCTTCGTCTCGGCGATCGGCAATTTCGGCGTGCCGGCGTTGCTCGGCATCCCCGGCCGCTACAGCGTGCTGACGACGCTGATCTACCAGCGGCTCAGCGGCTTCGGCCCCTCGGTGCTGGGCGAGGTCGCGGCGCTGGCCCTGGTGCTGGCCGTGCTGGCGGCGCTCGGCCTCGGGCTGCAGCGCTGGGCCGCGGCCCGGGCGCCGGTGCTGCTGCGCACCGGTCCGACCGGTCCGGTCCTGCCGCTCGGCCGGGCCCGGCCCTGGGCCGAGGCGGCGCTGTGGCTCGTCGTCGGCGTGCTGTCCGTGGCCCCGCTGCTGGCGCTCCTGGCCTCGGCCCTGGTGCCGGCGCTGGGGGTGGAGCTCAGCCTCGGCACCGCCAGCCTCGACCAGTTCGCCTACATCCTGTTCCGGCACGGCGCCACCCGCCGCGCCTTCCTCAACAGCGCCCTGCTGGCCGGGGCGGCGGCGCTGGCCACGACGGCGGTCGGGCTGGTCCTGGCCTATTACGCCGAAGCGCGGCGCTGGCGGGCGATGCGCTGGCTCGACACCCTGGCCGACCTGCCCTATGCGCTGCCCGGGGTGCTGACCGCGATCGCCGCGATCCTGCTGCTGCTGCGGCCGCTGCCGCTGCTCGGCATCAGCCTCTACGGCACGCTGTGGATCATCCTGGCCGCCTATCTCGGCCGGTTCCTGGCGCTGGCGCTGCGCCCCGTGGCGGCCGCGATCGCCCAGGCCGACCCGGCGCCGGAGGAGGCGGCCCGGCTGGCCGGCGCCCGCGGGCCACGGCGCCTGCTGGGCATCCTGCTGCCGGCCGTGGCCCCGGCGGTCGCGACCGGCGCCATCCTGGTGTTCCTGACCGCCTTCAACGAGCTGACGGTCTCGGCCCTCTTGTGGTCGCGCGGCAGCGAGACGGTCGGGGTGATGGTGTTCTCGCTGCAGGCGGAAGGCGCCGCCACCGCCGCCTCGGCCGTCGCGGTGCTGACCGTGCTGGTCACGCTCGGCCTCGCCGGGGTCGCCACCCTCTTCGCCCGCCGCCTGCCCAGAGGATCGCTGCCATGGCTGCCGTAGACATCTCGCGCGTCGTCCGGCGCTTCGGCCACCGCGCCGCGGTCGACGGCGTCGACCTCGATGTGGCGCAGGGCGAGTTCCTGGCCCTGCTCGGCCCCTCGGGCTGCGGCAAGACCACGCTCCTGCGCCTGCTCGCCGGCTTCGACGCGCCGGACGCCGGCACGATCCGGATCGGCGGCCGGGTGGTGGCCGGCGGCGGGGCGATGGTGCCGGCGGAGGAGCGCGGCATCGGCATGGTGTTCCAGTCCTACGCGCTGTGGCCGCACATGACCGTGCGCGAGAACGTCGACTATGCGCTCCGCATCCGTCGGCTGCCGACGGCGGAGCGAACGCGGCGCACCGACCAGGCGATGGCGGCGGTGGGCCTGGCCGACCGGGCCGGGGCCAAGCCCGACACGCTGTCCGGCGGCCAGCGCCAGCGCGTCGCCCTGGCCCGCTGCCTGGCGATGGCGCCGTCGCTGGTGCTGATGGACGAGCCGCTGGCCAATCTCGACGTGCATCTGCGCGATGCGCTGCAGGCGGAGTTCCGCCGGCTGCACCGGCAGCTCGGCGCCACCGTGGTCTACGTCACCCATGACCAGGCCGAGGCGATGGCGCTGGCCGACCGGATCGCGGTGATGGATCACGGCCGGCTGCAGCAGGTGGCACCGCCGCGGCGCCTCTATGCCGAGCCGGCGACGGCGATGGTGGCGGATTTCGTCGGCCGCGGCATGGTGGTGCCGGTGATCTGGCGCGGCGGCGCCGGCCCCGGCCTGTGCACGGCCGATCTGTGGGGCCATCCGGTGCGGCTGCGCGGCGGCCCGGGGGCACGCACACCATCGCAGGCCGCCTGCCTGCGGGCCGAGGGGCTGGCGGTGGACCCGGCCGAAGGCATCCCGGCGCGGCTCGACCGCGCCGTGTTCGAGGGCGCGGTCACCATCCTGCACTGCCGGCCGGACGCCGATCCCGGCCGGGTGCTGCGCGTCGCCCATCGCGGCCCGCCGCCGGAGGAGGGCTCGGCCCTGCGCCTCAAGGTCGAGGATGGCTGGCTGATGCCGCCCGAAGGCGGCGCCGCGGCGATGGCGGCGGAGTAACGGCCGGTGGCCCTTGGCCGTTTGCCGGCTGTGCCCGACCGGGCTATGGTCGCGCGCCCGCCGCCAATAAGAACGCCCATGCCGCAGCCCCGCCTGATCGGCCGCATCAACTGGATCGGCCTGTGGACCCTGACCGCCAAGGAGGTCCACCGCTTCCTCAAGGTCGCGACCCAGACCATCGCCGCCCCGGTGGTCACCACCCTCCTGTTCTACGCCATCTTCGCCCTGGCCCTCGGCGGCGCCGGACGCCAGGCCGCGGGGGTGCCGTTCCTGCAGTTCCTGGCGCCGGGGCTGATCATGATGGCGATGGCGCAGAACGCCTTCGCCAACACCTCCTCCTCGCTGATGATCGCCAAGATCCAGGGCAACATCGTCGACGTCCTGATGCCGCCCCTGGCGCCGGCCGAGCTGGCGGCCGGCTACGTCGCCGGCGGCGTGGTCCGCGGCCTCCTGGTCGGGACGGTGACCTGGGCCGCGATCCGGATCTTCGTGCCGGTCGACCCGGTCCATCCGGGCTTCGTCCTGTTCCACGGCATCGCCGCCTCGATGATGCTGGCGCTGCTCGGCGCCATCGGCGGCATCTGGTCGGAGAAGTTCGACCACATCGCCGCCGTCACCAACTTCGTGGTCACGCCGCTGGCCTTCCTGTCCGGCACCTTCTACTCGCTCGACCGGCTGCCGCCGGCCTGGCACTTCATCGCCCATCTCAACCCGTTCTTCTACATGATCGACGGGTTCCGCTACGGCTTCATCGGCGTCAGCGACGGCACGCTGGCGACCGGCATCCTGGTCCTGCTCGGCGTCAATGCGGCGCTGCTGGCGCTGCTGCTGCGCATGCTCGCCACCGGCTACAAGCTGAAAGCTTGATGGGCGCGCGTCCGGCGGGGGCGGCCCGCCCGGTCCGGCGCTACGGCGCGGTGCACTGGCTGGGCCTGGCCACGCTGGTCCGGCGCGAGTTCCGGGCCTATCTCAAGGACTGGCCGGAAACGGTCGTCGCCCCGACCTTCTCGATCCTGCTCTACGTCGCGGTGTTCGCCATCGCCTCGGGCGAGGCGGTCGGCGGCGAGACCACGGCCGCCTGGGCCGGGCCCGGCGGGCTGCTGCCGTTCCTGGCGCCCGGGCTCGTCGTCTATGTCGTGATCCTGCGCGCGGCCGAGGCCACGGTCTACAGCATCACCTTCCTCAAGGTCGAACGGCTGGTCGGCGACATCCTGATGCCGCCGCTGGCGGCCTGGGAGGTGGCGGCCGGCTATGCCCTGGCCGGCACCGCCTCCGGCCTCGTCACCGGCCTGCCCTGCCTGATCGCCCTGCTGCTGGCCGCCGGCACCGGCGTGGCCGACCCGGCGCTGCTGGCCCTGGTGCTGCTGCTCGGCGCCTTCCTGCTCGCCGCCGCCGGCACGCTGGTCGGGCTGTGGGCGGAGAAGTGGGACCAGGCCGCCGCCTTCTTCGGCTTCCTCCTGATCCCGGTCACCTTCCTGTCCGGCGTCTTCGCCCCGGTCGCGCTGCTACCCGACCCGCTCGCGGCCCTGGTGGCGCTGAACCCGGTCTATTACGCGATCGACGCCGCGCGCATCGCCTTCGGCGGTGCAGGAACGGAGACGGTCGGCCGCAGCCTCGCGGTCCTGGCCGCCGGCGGGGCGATCCTGTGGGCTTGCGCCGCTCTCCTCATCGCCCGCGGCTGGCGGCTGAAGCCCTAAGTCCGACGAATATCGGACATGATCTTGTCCTGATCTCGGCCTCATCATTTCGGATATTGTCGCATACCCTGGACAACAGCGCTTTACTCAAAATTGTATCGATTTCGACAGTGGCTCGGAGGGATTTCACCCAAAGATTCGACTGGACAGGGAACTTATTGTGCAGTGCAATGTTGATAGCTTCACCCGCCGGATTGTTCGCCGCGTCAGGCACCGATATTGCGCAAGGGAGAGGTTCCGTGGGCCAGTCCGTTCCTTCCATCAGTGACCTCGTGATCAGCGCCTATGAGGCGCGCCGCGCCGCCGGCGCCGACGAATGGACGGCCTGCGACGCCGCGCTCGAGGCGTTCCGCAAACGTCACCCGGAAGCGTCGTCGGACCTGGCCAACACCTTCATCGCCGACGTGCTGCGCGACCACACCGCCCGGCATTGATCCGACATTTCGCAGTGCAGCGGCATCAGGAGGCGCTGCCGCCCGCCTCCTCGATATGCCGCAGCAGCGGCGCCCAGTCGTCGCGCAGATCCTCGGCGCGGCGGCCGCGCAGGTCGAACACGCTCAAGCCCTCCGCCGCAGCCTCGGTATAGGCTGAACTGTCGCGGATCCGCGACACCACCGCGTGGCCCAGCCCGCCCAGGAAGGCGTCCAGCTGGGCCGCCGCCCGGGTCCGCACCCGCATCCGGTTGCCGACGATCGCCACCGCGGCGCGGCTCTTGCGGATCGGCTTCAGCTCCTCCAGCCGGTCCAGAAAGCGGCGGGTCGCCGCTTCGTCGAAGGCCGAGGGCAGCACCGGCAGGATGATCACATCCGCCATCTTCACCAGCGCCTCGACATCCTTCATCTTCAGCGCCGCCGGGGCGTCGATCACCAAGCGCTCGGCATCCTTCGGCACCGCGAAGTCCGACTTCGCCCAGTCCAGCCCGGCCAGGGCCGGCGCGGCGTCCGGCCGCCGCTTGGCCCAGTCCAGGCTGGAATGCTGGCGGTCGACATCGGCGAGCACGGTGAAATGACCCTGTCCGGCGAAGGCCGAGGCCAGCGTCGTCGCGATCGTGGTCTTGCCGCAGCCGCCCTTGGTGTTCGCGACGAGCACGGAAATCATGCCGGCATCCCCATGCTCATTCCCCGCGGGTCCAGAACGGCCTCACGGCGCGGAAGGCGTCCCATTGCGCCAGCAGCTCCGGCTCGGTCGATTCGGCGCCGCGGGCGTGCCAGCCCAGCACCATGCCCGCGGCCCGGTGCAGCGCCGGATCCGCGGATTCGCCGGTCAGGCGCAGCAGCAGCGCCTCGGCGGTGGCGACGTCGTTGAGATGGCCGAAGGCGTCCTGCAGCTTCGACAGCTGCGACGCGAAGGGCTTGGCCCGCTTCTCCGGATACAGCGGGCGGAAGAAGTCCATGGCGTAGCGCAGCCGCTTCAGCGCGATCCGCACCTGATGCCGCTGATGCGGGTCCAGCCGGGCGAGGTGGCGGCCCTGGGTCACGACCTTGCGGTGCGCCCGGCCGATCAGCCGCCCGGCCAGCCCGTCGATCGGCTCGACCAGCGCGGTCAGGGTCGCGGTCGAGGCGTGGTCGCGCCAGCCTCGCCGCTCCAGCCACTCGCCGAGGGTCAGGTGCAGCCGGGCGCAGCGCGGATCGGCCAGGGCCTGGCGCACCGCGGCGTATCCCGCCTCGCGCTGGCGCTGCGCCGCGGCGCGCAGGGCGCCGATACCGGGGTCGTCCGGCCGCATCGTGTCCAGCGGCTCGACCGTGGCGTTCAGGAAGACGTCCCAGTCGCGCGCCGGCCCCAGCGCGCCGGCCAGCCACTTCGCCTCGTCGCGCAGCCAGTCCAGCGTGGGCGAGGGCACGGTCTTCCGGAACAGAGTCAGGGCCGAGCGCAGCCGGCGCAGCGCCACCCGCATCTGGTGCACGCCGCCGGGGTCGGCGCCATCCTCGGCCGCCGCCTCGTTGGCGGTCCAGTGCCGCAGGCAGCGGGCCAGCACGGTGGCGATCGCCTCGTCCACCGTCATGCGCGAGGTCAGCGGCGTCTTCGGGTCGTACATCACCCCGGGCGGGCGGCGCGCCACCAGGCGATAGCCGCGCTCGGCCTTGGTCACCTCGCTGACCCTGAGCGGCACCTCGTCGAGGAAGGACAGCGCCAGCCGGTACAGGGCGGCGGCGCGGCCCTCCTTCAGCTCCAGCTCGACCTCCGCCACCGGGTCGCTGGCGTCGCGGGTCTCGATCGTGCCGGTGTCGAAGGCGCATTCGACCACCGCGTCCGGCAGCGACAGGATCCGGGCCTCGCGCTGGATGCGCGAGGTGAAGAGATGGGTCAGCGCCTCGACCGGGATGCCGTCCAGCAGGGCCCCGGCGTCCGGGTCGTCGAAGGCCTCGGGCGCCGGCACCATCGCCGGCAGCGCCACCTCCCATTCGCCGCGGGCCAGGCCGTCGCCGCGGCGCTCGGTCTTGAGCGTCTGGACGAAGCGCTGGCCGATGCGGCGCACGCGCAGGGTCACGCCGCGGCGCTGCAGCGCGCAGTCCGGCGTGTCGTAGTAGAAGGAGGTCAGCGACCGGGCGGTGCCTGGCCCGGCCGCGATCCGCGTCAGCACATCCGCGGCGCGCAGCCGGTCGAGATCCTGCGGCGCGATGCGCAGCTTCAGCTCGATCTCGACGGGGGCTTCGGGGGGCAGGCCGCCCCCGCCCGGCTGCTCGTTCGGCCGGCCCGGCTGAACGATCGACATCGGCATCTCCCGGCGTCACGACGTCGAGGACGTCGGAGCCCCCGTACCTATCCTAAAATGCGGCGCCGGAGAAGCTGTCCGGTGCCGATTCGACCACGGTCGGCCCGGTCGGCTCCGCCTGCAGCACCGCCAGGCCGCGCTGCACCAGCCCGTTCGGGCCGAAGCGGAAGATGCCGTCGATGCCGACGAAGCCGTTCGGGTCCTGCAGCGCCACCGTGTTGAACGGGTTGCCGCCCGAGGCCGGCTGGCCCGCCAGCGCCGCGGTCAGCGCCACCGCGTCATAGGCCAGCGTCGCCAGCCGCGGCGGCGGGCCGCCGAACTGCTGGGCGTAGCGGCTCTCGAAATCGGCGCGGCGCGTCGGGTCGGGCGCGGCGTACCAGGCGCCCGCCAGATAGGCCTGGCGGTTGACCTGGGGGTCGTCCCACTGGCCGGTGCCCATCAGCTTGGCGGTGACGCCGGAATAGCCCAGCATCGGCGCCACCACGCTCAGCCGGCTGCCGACATCGGCCACGATCACCGCGTCCACCTGGCTCGACTGCAGCTTCTGCTGCAGCGGTGTCGGATCGGACAGCTTGCTGTCGTACAGCTCGATCACCGGCGCTTCGACATTGTACTTGACCGCGGCCTCGCTCAGCGCCCGGCTGACGATCTCGCCATAGGCCGAGCTCGGCGCCAGCAGGGCGAAGCGGCGCATGCCCTGGCTGGCGCCGTAGCCGACGATGCGGTCGATCGCCTGCTGCGGCAGGAAGCTCAGCAGGAACACGTTGCCGCCGGCCTGGGCGGTGTCGGTGCTGAAGGCGACGACGTTGATGCCGGCCGTGCGGGCCTGCTGCGCCACCGGGCCGACCGACCGGCTGAACAGCGGCCCAAGGATGATGTCGGCGCCCTGGGCGATCGCCGCCCGCGCGGCCTCGCCGGCGGCGTTCGGGCTGTCGCCGGTGTCGCGCGGCAGCAGCTCGACCTGGGTGCCGGTGTCGAACACCGCCATCTGCGCCGCGCGCTGCATCGCCTCGCCCAGGGCGGCGCTCTTGCCGGACAGCGGCAGCAGCAGCCCGACCCGCAATACGCCGTCATCCGGCCGGGTCGGCGCGGCCGGCGCGGTCGGCGCTTGCGTGATCGGGGTCGGCCTCGGTACGGTCTGGAACTGGGCGCAGGCGGCGAGCGCCGCGGCCATCGCGGCGGCCCCCGCCAGCCGGACGAGGCGGCGCAGCCTCGTGCAACCTTCGCCCATCGACCCCTCACTGACTGTCGCAAGTCTTGTCACGGACGCCCCCTCACTCTCGACAATCCACCGGCGCCGGGCAGCGGCGGCCCTCTGCCGCCGACCCTACCGGCGCAGCATCTCCGAGTAAACCGGGCCTGAGTAAACCGGCGCCGGGCCTGTACCTGACGGCGGTCCCGATCGGCAATGCCGGCGACATAACGCTCCGGGCGCTCGATTTGCTCCGCGGCGCCGACGCGATCGCCTGCGAGGACACGCGCACCACAGGCAAGCTGATGTCGATCCACGGCATCCGCACCAAGCTGATTCCCTATCATGAGCACAACGCCGCCGAGATGCGGCCGCAGATCCTGCGCCGGGTCGCCGAGGGCCAGGCGATCGCGCTGGTCTCCGACGCCGGCATGCCGCTGATCTCCGACCCCGGCTACAAGCTGGCCCGGGCGGCGCGGGACCAGGGCCTGGCCGTCACCTGCCTGCCCGGCGCCTCGGCGCCGCTGACGGCGCTGCTGCTGTCCGGCCTGCCGTCGGACCGCTTCCTGTTCGCCGGGTTCCCGCCGCCGAAATCCGCGGCCCGCCGCACCTTCCTCCTCGAGCTGGCGCCGATCGCCGCCACCCTGATCCTGTTCGAGGCGCCGCACCGCCTGCCGGAATGCCTCGCCGACCTGGCGGCGGTGCTGGGCGGCCGCGAGGCGGCGGTGACGCGCGAGCTGACCAAGCTGTTCGAGGAGGTGCGGCGCGGCCCGCTGCCGGAGCTGGCGGCGCATTACGCCGAGGCCGGGCCGCCCAAGGGCGAGATCGTCATCGTCATCGGCCCGCCCGGCGCCGCGGCCCGGCCGAGCGAGGCGGATCTGGCCGGCCAGCTCCGCCGCGCGCTCGCGAGCATGAGCCTGCGCGACGCGGTCGAGGCGGTGGCGGCGGCGACCGGGGAGCCGAAGCGCGAGGTCTACCGCCTGGCGCTCGACCTTGCCGGCGATGAAGGCTGACGGACCCAAGGACGGGGGCCGCCGCCGGGCCGAGGCCTTCGGCCTCAGGGCCGAGCGGGCGGCGGCGTGGCTGCTGCGGGCCAAGGGCTGGCGCATCCTGGCGCGGCGGCTGAAGACGCCGCTCGGCGAGGTCGACATCGTCGCCAGGCGCGGCCGCACCGTCGCCTTCGTCGAGGTCAAGGCGCGGCCTGACCTCGCCGCCGGGATGCTGGCCTTGCAGCCGCGCCAGCGCGAGCGCCTGCAGCGCGCCGCGATCCTGTTCCTGGCGCAGCAGCCGCGCTACGCGCAGGGCCATGATCTGCGCTTCGATCTGGTGGTGGTGCGGCCCTGGCGCTGGCCGGTCCACATCGCCGACGCCTGGCAGGTCGATCGGTAGCAGGGCAGCGGGTGAGGAAGCCCTGACCCTGCAATCTGTCATGCCCGGCTCGGCCCGGGCATCCGGAGATGTCGAAGCCGCTCGGGGTGGCCCTGGATCGCCGGGTCAAGCCCGGCAATGACAGGTCCGGAGCTTTCACCTCGTCGCTCCGTCGATCGGTAGTGGAATCCATGGCGGGATCGGGCTAAGTCAGAACCTATGGACCCGACGATCCAGTCGATACTCGACCGCGCCGGCGCTCAGCCGGACGACGCCATCGATCTCGCCGAGGCGGCTTTGGCGCTGGCGGCGCTCGACCGGCCGCGCGGCGTCGGGTTCGACTGGTACCGCCGCCATCTCGACCAGCTGGTCGGCGACGTCGCGCGCGAGGCCGAGACGCTGCCGCCGGCCGAGGCCATGACCGCGGTGCTGGCGCGGCGCTGGGGCTATGCCGGCGACCTCGACAGCTATGACGACCTGCAGAACGCCAATCTGATGCGGGTGATCGACCGACGGAAGGGCCTGCCGGTGACGCTCGGCATTCTTTACCTGCACGTCGCCCGGGCCCAGGACTGGACCATGGTCGGGCTGAACTTCCCGAGCCATTTCCTGGTCCGGCTCGACGCCGGCGGCGCCCGCACCATCCTCGACCCGTTCCACGCCGGCATGAGCCGCGGCCCGGGCGAGCTGCGCGACCTCTTGAAGGCCGTGCTCGACGCCGGGGCCGAGTTGGTGCCCGAGCATTACGAGCCGGTGTCGGACCGCGACATCCTGCTCAGGCTGCAGAACAACCTGAAGGTCCGCCATATCCGCGCCGGCGATTTCGGCAAGGCGCTGGGCGTGATCGAGGCGATGCGCCGCTTCGCCCCCCTGCATGCGCCGCTGCTGCGCGAAGCCGGCATCCTCTACGCCCGGCTCGGCAACATGCGCGCCGCGATCGACGCCCTCGACCGCTACGTCTCCGCCCCCGGCGAGCCGGAGGTCCAGCGGCACGAGGCCGCGATCCTGCTCCAATCCTTCCGCAGCAGTCTCAACTGAGACTAGCCCGCATTTCTCACACTCCTTGCATCCTGCGTCGCCTAGCGGGGGCCGATGGCGGCCGCCGCAAGG
>NZ_JBHYMS010000073.1:0-34916 GCF_042743185.1 Inquilinus sp. NPDC058860
GCCCCCCAGGCTCGTCAGCGCCAGCTCAACGACCTCGGCCGGCCGGCCGAGGTCCGTGAGCTGCCCGGCCAGCCCGGCGCCCCGCGGGAAGGTGCCGGTCAGCCGGACCAGCGCACGCCGGTCGTAGGCAGACAGCGACATCGTGAAGCCGGTGTTCGGGGGCGGGCCGGCGTCCCGGTAGTCGGGCGAATGGACCGCCCGGATCGGTGCCGTGGCCGCGGCGTCGAGCTCCTTCGGCGCCTCGCCCGGCGGGGCCCAGGCCAGCCGGGTGTGCCACAGCTCGGTGCGGCCGCCGCGGGCGACCGGGTCGCGGGCGTGGCGCCAGCGCCCCTCCGGATCCGGCGAGATCGCCAGCCGGTACGGCAGCTCGATCGCCGTCTGCTGCGCCGACGGAGGAACGACCGCCGGAGGCCGGCGGAGGATGAAGGGCCGGCCGCGGATGGCGCCGACGGCCGTCAGGCTCGGCTCCAGCCCCGACCAGTCGAGCAGGCCGGCGATGGTGTAGGGGATGGCCAGCCCCGGCGGAACCCGGAACGCCAGGCGGCTGCCGCCGGACAGGCGCGCCTGCACCGCGCCCGGGGGCGGTCGCGGGGGCGGCGGGGGCGGCGGCGGCAGCGGCGGATCCGGCGGGTCGACCTCCTCGAACGCCTCCTCGGCGAAGGATTGCGGCGGGAACACCGCGACCAGGAAGGCATCCTCCGCCGCCGCCTCGCGCACCAGCACGGGTGCCGCCGGGTCCGAGCTGTCGAGGCGGAGATTGTGCCCCTCGATGGTGAGGACCAGCAGGTCGTCGGGACGCAGGATCTCGACCATGATCGTCATCGCCACGCTCCGCCAGCAGGCGCCGGCCGGCAGGCCGCCGGGACCGGTGAGAACGCGATCCTATCCCGCGCGAAAAGACCCGGCGTCATCCGAACGGATGATGTTCGGTAAGTTGTGCCGCGGCCGGCAACCTTGCGCCGGAGGCTTCAGCCGAGCCGCATGGACAGCTCGACATCCTCCGCGAACGGCGTGGACAGGTAGCCGCCGGCGGCCGAGCGGACACGCGCCAGGTAGTCGGGGCTGTCGTCGGCGTTGTCGGCGACGATGAAGGCGCCCGGCCCGAGCCGATCCTCCACCAGGTCCAGGATATCGGGATAGAGCGCCTTGGCGCCGTCGAGCAGCAGCAGGTCGATCGTGTCGGGAAGGTCGACGCTCAGCGTCTGCAGGGCGTCTCCCTCCCGGATCTCCACCAGGTCGATCAGCCCGCCGGCCGTCAGGTTGGCCCGGGCCCGCGCCGCCTTGGACGGCTCGAACTCGGTGGTGATCAGGCGGCCGCCGCCATTGTCCCGCAAGGCCGCGGCGAGATGCAGGGTCGAGATGCCGAACGAGGTCCCGAACTCGACGATCGTCCGCGCGCCGCAGCCCCGCGCCAGCATGTAAAGCAGCGCGCCGGTCTCCCGCGAGACGGCGAGCGGGAGATCCTTCAGGCGCCCGTAGAGGTCGAGGTAATCGGTCCTGCTCCGCATCAGGCGCTCCCGCTCCTCGGCGGAGAGTTCGGCCACTGCGGGGCTTGCCGCCGGCGACGCCGCATCGGCCTCCGCGAAGAGGCGGTCCAGCAGCGGTGCGAGCGGGGTGGTGGTCAGGGTGGTCATGCCGGTCTCCGGTCCGAAATGGGTGTGTGCCTTGTGCCGGGCCAGAAATACGACTAATTCGTCAGGTTCCCTATTCGCGTTGCCGCGGCCCCGATGACCGATCGCCGAAGCGCCCCGATCTCCTCGCGAAAGCAGCCCCGGCAGGCCCGTTCGACCGGGCTCGTCGCCGCGATCCTGGAGGCTGCGGTTCAGGTTTTGGCGAAGGAGGGCGCCCCGCGCTTCACCACGGCGCGGGTGGCCGAGAGGGCCGGCGTCAGCGTCGGGTCGGTGTATCAGTACTTCCCGAACAAGGCGGCGATCCTGTTCCGGCTGCAGAGCGACGAGTGGCGGCAGACGACCGCGCTGCTGCGCGGCATCCTCGAGGACGGCCGCAGGCCGCCGCCCGAACGCCTGCGGGCCCTGGTCCACGCCTTCATCCGCTCGGAATGCGAGGAGGCCGGGATCCGCGGCGCGCTCAACGACGCCGCCCCGCTGTATCGTGACGCGCCCGAGGCGCAGGAGGCGAGGGTGTCGGGAACCCACACCGTCCGGGCCTTCATGCGGGAGGCACTGCCCGAGGCCCCGGACGCCACCCGCGAACTCGCCGGCGACCTGATCACGACGACGCTCGGCGCGGCGGGGAAGCGCTTCTCGGAGACGCCTCGGACCCCCGCGGAGATCGAAGCCTATGCCGACGCCATGGCCGACATGTTCTGCGCCTATCTCGAAGGCCTCGCGCATGCCTGAGACGGAGCCGGCCAGCGGATAACGGCGGCAGGGGCTCCAGGGGAGCAACCGGAGAAACAGACCCGGCGGTCTGTTTTTTGGCAGGCCGATGCGCTATCTCTGTCGGACGCCATCGCCGCGGCACGCCCCGGCCCCGAGAGAGACCATGGACAACGCCACCCGTTCGGAACGATCCCGCAATGCCGCCATCCAGGCCGCGCTCGCCATCATCGCCCGCGACGGTCCGGGCCGGCTGACGCTGGACGCCATCGCGCGCGAGAGCGGCATCAGCAAGGGCGGGGTGATGCACCATTTCCGCACCAAGGAGGCGGTGGTGACGGCGCTGCTGGAGCACCTGACCGAGCGGTTCGGCAAGTTCACCGAAGCCTATCTGGCGGAGATCGGCCCCGACCGGCCCGGCGCCCTTCTGGAAGCGCAGATCGCGACGCTGCGAGAATCCATCGCCACGCCCCATTCCGCCTTCCTCGCCATCCTCGGCGCCGTGGCCGAGAACCCCGACCTGCTCGCCCCCAACCGCGAGAAGGACGTCGAGACCCTCGAGGTCATCAGGGCCGAGGCCGCCGACCCGGAGCTGGCGATCCTGCGCCTGATGGCGGCCCGGGGCCTGCACCTGATGTCGCTCTTGGGGATCTGCCCGGTGTCGGCCGAGGAGCGCGACCGGCTGTTCGACCGCCTGCTCGACGACGCGCGCTGGCCCGCCGCCTCCGAGGCAGGGACGCCGGATTCCGCCCGTCCGCCCCGCAGCCGGAAGCGCGGCACCGCGTGACGGCGGCCCGGGCCGTCCGGGAGGTCCGGTCGGCATCAATTAAAAACCGTCTGGACGGTTTGTATATTCGCCACTATGGTGTCCTCACACGAGATCGAGAGGATGACGGCATGGCACAGCACGCTCCGCTCCCGGTGGGGGATCGCGGCATCGGCGGGACCGGAGGGCAGCCGGCCCGGACCCGCCCGGGCATCGGCGGAACCGGATCCGCCCTCGCCTAGCAGCATCCCGGACGGCCGGACGAACCCGGCCCCGACGGCGGCGGCGCCGTCACACCCATTCCCCGCAACGGCGGCAGCGCACCCTTCGGGACGTCCCGGCAGGGAACGGCGCCCTGCAGCCCGAGCCTGCCCCCATCTTTCCCCGAACTTCGACATGGAGAGTTCAATGCACGGATTCATCGAGAGGCCGCGACGACCGGCCCGGACGCTGGCCGGGCTGTCGCTGGTGGTGGCCGGCCTGGCCCTGGCCGGCTGCGGCAGCGCCGATCCGGTCGCCTATTCCGGCATCGCCTCGTCGGCCCAGCTGGCGCCCAACCCGCAGGACGACACCGGCCACATCCCGTTCCGCTATGCCACCCCGGTGGACTGGCGCAGCTACAGCCGCATCATCGTCGACCCGGTGGCGATCTATCGCGGCCGGGACGCCCAGTTCGGCGACATGTCCGAGGAAGACAAGGCCGAGCTGGCCCGGACCATGCAGGCCCGGTTCGCGGAGAAGCTGAAGTCCCGCTTCGCCCTCGCCGGCGACCCGGCCCCGGGCACGCTGCGCCTGCGGCTGACCCTGACCGGGGCGTCGACCAGCACGCCGGTCCTCAGCACCTTTTCGCGCGTCGACATCGGCGGCGGTCTCTACAACGGGGTGCAGGCGGTCCGCGGCGGCGAAGGCCTGTTCACCGGCTCGGTGATCTATGCGGCCGAGATCTACGACGCCCCGACCGGCCGCCTGCTGAACGCCTTCGTCTCGAAGCAGTATCCGGGGTCGATGAACATCGGGGCGACCTTCGGGTCGCTGGACGCGGCGAAGACCGGCATCGACAAGGGCGCCGACGCGCTGGTCGCGCAGCTGCAATGACCGCCGCCATCGTCGACCGGGAGGACCGGCCATGATCTTCGAGGCCCTCTGGCTCGGCAGCATCCTGCTCTGCGCCGGGCTGTATCTCTGGAGCTTCGCCGCGAGCCGCGTCCCGCGCCGGGGCCGGACCGCCGTGCCAGACCGCGGCGCCGCTGATTCCACGAAGGACGAGCCCCGATGACCCGCCGCCCCCGACACGGCCGCCGCCCCGCGGCCCTGCTGCTGGTCCTGGCCGCGGCCGCGGGCCTGGCCGGCTGCGGCCTCGTCGCCCTGCCCGTCCGCACCACCAGCGCCGTGGTCAAGGTGGTGCCGGTGGCCGGCCACGTCGCCGCGGCGCCGCTGGACGCGACCGCCGACGCGATCGACTGACCCGGGGAGGGCTACCCACCCTGGGCCAGGGTGTAGACGTCCTCGCCGTAGCGGATGCCGCCGGTGCTGTCCGGATAGGCCAGGTAATAGGTCATCCGCACCGGGATCCGGCTCGGCACCCGGGCGAAATGGGTCTTGCCGGTGGCGATCGCGGTCTCCACCGCCGGGATGTCGGTGCCCAGCACCCAGGCGGCGAGGCCGAGATAGTTCTCGACCCGGATGCAGCCGTTCGACACCGCCCGGTTGTCGGTGGCGAACAGGCGCCGGTTGTTGGTGTCGTGCAGATAGATCGCCTGGTCGTTGTCGAGCTCGAACTTGAGCAGGCCGAGCGCGTTGTCGTCGCCCGGCGGCTGCCAGAACTTCCAGCCCATGGTGCCGACCATGTCGGGCGGCACCTGGGCCGGGTCGAAGGTCTGCCCCTCAGGCGTCTTCACCACCACGCCGTGCTTGCGCATCTCGGTGTACTGGCCGGCCGCCATCAGGGCCTTGTACTTCTTGGTCAGGCCGGGCGGCACGGTCCAGTCCGGGTTGTACTTGACCGCGATCATGTTGGACTGGATCAGCGGCGTCTGGGTCAGGGGCGAGCCGACCACGGCGCGGGTGCGCAGCACCTCGACCCCGTTCTCGAAGGCGATGATCTCGGCCGTGGGCACGTTGACGGTGATCGACTTGCCGCGCGCCGGCGGCGGCTGCCAGCGGGCCAGGGTCTGGCGCAGCGACGCCGCTTCGTCCGCCGGGGTGAAGTTCAGCGCCCGGAAGGTGCGGCGGCCGACCACGCCGTCGTCGCGCAGGCCCCAGCGCGACTGCAGCAGCTTCACCCGCTGGGCCAGCGCCTCGTCATAGACCAGGGTGGCCGGCGCCACCGGGCCGATCAGCTCCGGCTCGGCCGTTATCGCGGTTGCGGGGACCGCCTCGGACGGGCTCACGGCAGGCTCGGCGGCCACGGATGCCTCGGCTTCGGGCAGCGCCACCCCCATGGCGTCGAGGCGCTGGCGCAGCAGCGGCACGCGCGGGTCGACGGCGCTGGGCTTGAGGGTGGAGCCGACCGGAATCGCCGACGGCGCCGCCAGTTCCGCCTCCGCCCGCTCCAGCGCCATGCGCAGCTGGGCATGGCCCCTGTCCTCCGGCGGCACCGGCGTCGGCTTGGTCGCGGCCGTCGCGACATGCGGCGCCAGCGCCAGCGCCAGAACCAAGGCCCACCGAATCATCATCTGCCCCTTCCCTCGCCCGCCGGTGTTCCGGCCCGGGCACACCCGTCCCGACAACAGAATCGACCGTCCCGCTGCGCCGCGGTCAAGCCCTTCGATGGCTGTCGGATCGCGGATCATCGCCGCAGCGGCCCCGCCGGCGAACCGCAATCGCTGCACGCCACCGTTGCGCCGGACGCCCCGATCGGGGGAGATGTTGCGGAGAGCCGCACAAACGGCACGGAGCGTGGCGGATGCCGGGGATGGATCAGGCGGAGAGGAAGCGCGATCAGGCGGCACGGGCGGCATGGCTGTCCTATGTCTCCGGCCTGACCCAGGACGAGATCGCCCGGCGGCTCAACGTCTCGCGCATGGCGGCGCAGCGCCTGCTGGCCTTCGCCGCGCAGGAGGGCATGGTCAAGGTCCGCATCGACCACCCGATCGCCGCCTGCATGGAGCTGGGCGAGCGCATCGCCCGCCGCCACGGCCTGCGCTTCTGCGAGGTGGTGCCGGCCGACCCGGTGGCGCCGGCCCAGCCCAACCTGCCGGCGCTGGCGATCGCCGGCGCCACCTGGATCGAGCGGCTGGTCGACACCGACGCGCCGCTGGTGATCGGCGTCGGCAACGGCCGCAGCGTGCGCGCGGCGGTGGAGGAGATGTCGTCCTCGCCGCGGCCGCAGCACCAGGTGGTCTCGGTCACCGGCAACATCGCCCGCGATTCCTCCTACAACCCGTTCGACGTGGTGATGCGCCTCGGCGACCGGCTGGGCGCGCAGCGCTACCTGATGCCGGCGCCGCTGATCGCCGAGAGCGCCGAGGACCGGCGGGTGCTGGAGGAGCAGAAGCCGTTCCGCGAGATCATGGCGCTGGCGGCGCGGGCCGACGCGATCCTGATCGGCATCGGCCAGCTCGACGACAGCGCGCCGGTGCTGCACGACAAGGTGATCAGCCGCGCCGAATACGAGGCGCTGCGCCAGGCCGGCGCGATCGGCGAGGTGCTGGGCAACTTCCTCGATTCGGCGGGACAGGTGCTGCCCTCGCCGCTGCGCGACCGGGTGGTCGGGCTGCCGCTCGACGCCGTCGCCCGGCGCCCCGCCGTCGCCATCGCCGGCGGCTCGGTCAAGGTGCCGGCGATCCACGCGGTGCTGACCCGCGGCCTGCTGCAGGGGCTGATCACCGACGAGACCGCGGCCTCGGCGCTGATCAGCCTGGGCTAAACACTTAGCCTGCCCGTGGCGGCACCGGGTGGCGCGGTTCGTAGAGGCCGAGCCAGCCGCCACCGGGCAGGTGGATGGCGGACAACAGGCCCCAGCCCTCGTCGCTGACGGGCTCGCAGCCGACGCCCTTGCCGCCCAGCCGGGAGAGCTCCCCGACCAGGTCGTCGCACATCAGGAAGACCTCGTGCCGGCCGTTGGCCTCGGCGGGGTGGCAGGCGATCTCGGCGGGCGGCGCCGCGAAGATCAGCCAGCCGTCGCCGGCATCGACCGAGGCGAGGCCGAGCACGTCCCTGAAGAAGGCGCGGTCCGCCTCGGCGTCGCGGGTGTAGATCACGGCATGAAGGCCGGTCAGCATCGTTGCCTCCCCAGCGATTATCGGGTGTCCATATCTCATTCCAATCGGTCCGGCGGGACCGACGTTCCCCGGTCGGACGCCGACGGTGCCCGATGGCTGCGCCTCGCCATCAGCGGAACCGCTGCGGCGGGGCCTGGATCACCGGGGCGGCCGCATCGAGGATGGCGCGGCGGTCGCCGGTCAGCGGCGGGTAGATGCGCTGGCAATTGATCAGGCGCTTGGTCTGCTTCGCCGCCGGGCCCTGCGCCGCCACCTGCCGGTCCCAGCCTTCGGTGTAGACGGCGCCCCAGGAGCCGAGGTCGAGGATGGTGGTGTACCACTCGATCCGCAGCGGCAGCAGCGGCCGACCGAGCAGGTCGGCGACCGCATTGTGGCCGCCGAAGCGGCCCATCGGCCGGCCATGCTGGCACGACATCACCGAGGCGTGGCTGTCGTCGACCATCGCCCGTGCCGAATCGCCGACGGCGAACTCGGCCTCGCGGCCGATGATCTTCAGGGTCGGATCGACCGGCAGCCGGCCCAGCCGGTCGCGCTCCACCGGGAACCGGGCGGTCAGCGGACTGGCCCGCATCCCGGCGCACCAGATCACGGTCGCGGCCGGGATCACCTCGCCGGTCGACAGCGTCGCGCCGTCGGCATCGATGGCCGCGACCGACACGCCCATCCGGGTCCCGACACGGAGCGCGGCCAGGGCGGTCTCGATCACCGGCCGGGCGCTGTCGCCCATGTCGGAGCCGACCTGCGGCGCATGGTCGGCCAGGATCACCCGGCCCGTCTTCCCGATCCGGTCCACCATCTCGGTCGCGGCCTCGATCCCGGTCAGCCCGGCGCCGACGACCAGGACGGTGTTTCGCCCCGGCGATGGCGGCCGCCCGCCCAGCCCGGCCAGATGGTCGGCGAGGCGGCGGGCGCCGGCGAAGGTGTCGATGTCGAAGCCGTGCTCGGCCAGCCCCGGGATCGCGGGCCGGACGAGGGCGCTGCCGAGCGCGAAGACGAGCCGGTCATAGGGCAGCGCCGTCCCCGCCCCCGAGACCGTGCATCGGACGCTGCGCTGCGCGAGATCGATGTCCGTCACCTCGGCCTCGACCAGGCGCACGCCGATCGGGTCGAGCACCGCGGCCAGGGGCACGCGGATCGCGTCGAGATCGGCCTCGTAGTTGCGCACCCGGATGCCGTGCCAGGCGTCGCGGTTGACCAGCGTCACCCCGACCCGGTCGGCCCCGACGCCGAACACGTCGAGGGCCCGCGCCGCGCCGACCGCGGCCCACAGCCCGGCGAACCCCGCGCCCAGGATCACGATGCGCTGCATCCCCCGCCCTCGCCCGCCGGTCCAGCCGGAACGCTAGGACCGGCCCGGGCCGGAGGCAACGCCGTCCTTCGGCGGAAGCTTCGTAGGTTGGGTTCGCGACGGCGAACCCAACGGCCGCTCATGCCGAACGATGTTGGGTTCGCGGACGCGAACCCAACCTACGTCGTCCGAAGCCTCAGCCTCAATCCCAGCTCAGCGCGCCGCCGTTCTGGTATTCGATCACCCGGGTCTCGAAGAAGTTCTTCTCCTTCTTCAGGTCCATCGCCTCGGACATCCAGGGGAACGGGTTCTCGGTCTCGGCGAAGACCGGGGTCAGGCCGAGCTGGGCGCAGCGGCGGTTGGCGATGACGTGCATGTACTGCTCGCACAAAGCCGCGTTCAGGCCGAGGAAGCCGCGCGGCATGGTGTCCCGGCCGTAGGCGGCCTCGAGCTCCGCCGCCTCGGCCAGCATCCGCCGCAGCTCCTCCTGGAACGCGCTGGTCCAGAGATGCGGGTTCTCGATCTTGATCTGGTTGATGACGTCGATGCCGAAGTTCAGATGGATCGACTCGTCGCGCAGGATGTACTGGTACTGCTCGGCGATGCCGACCATCTTGTTGCGTCGGCCGAGCGACAGGATCTGGGCGAAGCCGGTGTAGAACCACATGCCCTCGAACACGACGTAGAAGGCCACCAGGTCGCGCAGGAACGCCTGGTCCGCCGCCGGCGTGCCGGTCTGGAAGGACGGGTCGGACAGGTTGCGGGTGTAGTCCAGCGCCCAGGCCGCCTTGTCGGTGATCGACGGCACCTCGCGGTACATGTTGAACAGCTCGCCCTCGTCCAGGCCCAGGCTGTCGACCACGTATTGGAAGGTGTGGGTGTGCACCGCCTCCTCGAAGGCCTGGCGCAGCAGGTACTGGCGGCATTCCGGATTGGTCAGGTGGCGGTAGATCGCCAGCACGATGTTGTTGGCGACCAGCGATTCCGAGGCGGCGAAGAAACCGAGATTGCGCTTCACCGAGCGGCGCTCGTCCTCGGTCAGCCCGTCGCGCGACTTCCACAGCGCGATGTCGGCCTGCATCGAGACCTCGGTCGGCATCCAGTGGTTGTTGCAGCCGGCCAGGTACTTCTCCCACGCCCAACGGTACTTCATCGGCAGCAGCTGGTTGACGTCGGCGCGGCAGTTGATCATCGCCTTGTCGTCGATGCTGACCCGGCCGCCGGACCGGTCGATGGCGCCGAGGCCGGTGGCGTCGCCCGCGAGATCGGCTGCGGGCGCGTCGGTCCGCTGCACCCGGATCGGTGCGGCGGGGGTGTCGGACCAGTCGAGCATGGTCATGGGTCTGGGCTCACGGCTGTGGTGGTCGGGGTCCTCGGCTCGGCACCGTGAACGTCGAGGTCTCGGGCGGCGACGCAGGGCCGACGACCCTACAAGATGTTGCCGGATCCAGCAAGCATCGCGCTAGGTGTTGTGGTAGCGGGATCCCGGACCGCGACCGGACGACCCGAGGCGGCTCGAAGCCCGTCAGGCGCCACGAAATCTTCCGCATCGCCCAGGCTTCAGAGATCCCGCCGAAGCCCGCGGCTGGGTCGCGGCGAACCTGCAAGTTGCAAAAGAAAAGTAAGTCATATCGCCATGGGCGCCAGCTTGTCTCAAATGATACAGCCAGACGCATTGAGGTGTCGTCCGATTTTGAATCTAATTTCAGATAATCTACAGCATAGCGGGATGCCCCTCTCAGCAACATCCGGTTCATACTCTGGACGGCACTCGTATGCACACCAACGAAGATCCTGGATTCAACCGGAAGTGAGCGCATTTTTTGATTGCGGCGGCCGCTACATTGCCGAAGGATGACGCCCAGAGGTGCGCAGACAGTCGAGATTCTGAATCGCGCTTCACCTCTCGTTTGAGAGGTGGAAGAGCCATGACGGGGTGCCATTGTCGTCGGCGTCCGTCAAGAAAAGGCCGCAGCGGTTGGGCGAGTGACGCGTGTCGTTTCTCGGCCCGGTATGTCGACGGACTGCGAACCGCAAACAGGGGGACATCGAAAACCATGAGCATCATATCCACGTCGGGACTGCCGCGGCGTCGTTCCTTGGCGTCCGCATCGATTTCGACGGGCTCTGCATCGTCCCCTCCGGCGCAGGAGCCGCGTCCGGGCCGATGTCAGTGCCGTGATGCCCAGGGCGCGACGCGGACGCGCTGAACGCGAGCGGCGGACGAAGTCCGGCGCCAGCTGACGAAACCTTGATCGCCAGACGCTGATACCACGGCCAAAGCTGTCATGGCCTCCGTGAACGGGATCCGATTCGCCGCCGGGCGCACCGACCCGGGCCGGGCCCATGCCAGGGCCGACATCAAAAGGGGGAACATATGTGCGTCCTATGCCAGATGGGCTACAAACAGGAACATTCCACCCCGACAGGACAGGCGAGCGCCGGATCGTTCACGCTCAGTCCGGAAGATCTCCAGAACTGGCAGAACATCGACCAGACTCCGTACAATCCCTATAACAAGGACACCAATTACGAGACCTATCTCGACTATCTGGGGGCGCTGCAGCGCCCGCTGACGCCCGAGATGGCGCAATCGCCGATCGTGGTGAACCTGTCCGAGCTCAGCGACCATCCGGACTATCTGGAGGCCGCCGTCGGGGCGCTGCAGATGTGGTCGTCGGTAACGCCGCTGCAGTTCGAGATCGTCACCGACCGGCCCTTCGACCCGAGCACCGACTATCTCGAGGTCGTCAGCCCCGAGGTCGGGGAGGAGGACGAGGGCAGCGCCTATTCCGCCGGCCGCTACGTCAGCGTCGGACAGCGCTTCCACGACACCGAGCCGAACAAGACCGAGCCGGGCGGCTACATCTTCAACACCTTCATCCATGAATTCGGCCATGAATTCGGCCTGAATCATCCGGGATTCTACAATTACGGTGGCCCGGGCGGCCCGCAGATCACCTATTACAACGATGCGAAGTGGGTCTACGACCAGCAGCAATATTCGGTGATGTCGTATTTCGACAGCATCGACGCAGGCGGCACCACGGCCTGGACCAACACCACGCCGGGGATCGCCGATATCGAGGCCGTCATACGGCACTATTTCTCGACCGTCGACGCGGACGGCGTGCGGACCTATCAGGACATCCAGCTCAACACCGGCGACGACGTCTACGGCTTCGGCAGCACCCGGCTGGGCTACACGCTGACGGCGGACGGGCCGACCCATGACATCGGCTTCGTGATCCACGACACCGGCGGCCACGACACGGTCGACTTCTCCGGCTCGACCAGCAGCACCATCCTGGACCTGCGCGAGGGCCGCTTCTCCAGCGTCAACGGCCACGCCAACAACGTCGCCATCTTCGACGGCCACAACGCCGACGCGGCCGAGTACTATATCGAGAAGGGCGTCGGCAGCGCCTTCGACGACATCATCCTGGGCAATGACGGCGAGAACGAGCTGCTGGGCGGCGGCGGCGTCGACCGGATCGACGGCGGCAACGGCGCCGACGAGATCCACGGCGGCGCCGGCAACGACATTATCGTCGGCGGCCTGGACAGCAAGGACAGCCGCGACCGCAACAACACCCTGCCGCCCGACGACCTGCCCGAAAGCAATGACGGCGACGACCGGCTGTTCGGCGAGGGCGGCAACGACACGATCAATGCCGGTCAGGGCAACGACCTGCTCGACGGCGGCGCCGGGGATGACATCCTGCGCGGCATGGCCGGCGTCGACATCTTCCGTGGCGGCGCCGGCAACGACACGGTCGACTACAGCCTGGAGAGCCCGTTCCAGCTGCTGGTCAACCTGGTGACCAACGTCGCCAGCGGCGGCACCGCCTCCGGCGACACCTTCTTCAGCGTCGAGAACCTGATCGGGTCGGACGACCGCATCGACCGCTTCATCGGCAACGACGCCAACAACTACTTCCTCGGCCTCGGCGGCGGCGACGTCCTCAGCGGCGGCAACGGCGACGACAGGCTCGAGGGCGCCCGGGACGGCGACGTGCTGAACGGCGACGCCGGCAACGACCGGCTCATCGGCGGCGCCGGGGCGGATTACCTGGACGGCGGCGACGGCATCGATACCGCCGACTACACGCTGGACGAGCGCCAGCCGATGTTCGGCCCGCCGCGGACGCCGGCGACCGAAGGCGTGACCGTCAACCTGCAGACCGGCACCGCCAGCGGCGGCGACGGCGAGGGCGACACCACGACCACGCATCAGTTCGACAGGCTGGTGAACATCGAGAACGTGATCGGCTCGAAATTCGCCGACACCCTGATCGGCAATACCGGCAACAACGTGCTCTCGGGCGCGGCGGGCGACGACGTCCTCGCCGGCGGCGGCGGCCAGGACACGCTGAACGGCGGCGCCGGTCGGGACATGGCGGCCTATTACGGCAGCACCACGGGCGTGGTCGTCTCCCTCGGCGTGGCGAGCTCCCATCCCGAGACCTTCGTCTCGATCGAGGGCCTGGCCGGCTCCGGCCACAACGACCAGCTCACCGGCGATGCCGGCGACAACCGGCTCGTCGGCCAGGGCGGCGACGACGTCCTCACGGGCGGCGGCGGGAACGACGCGCTGGATGGGGACTTCATCCCCTTCCCGGTCACCGGCGTGGGCACGGGCGACGGCTACACCACGCTGGCGCCGGGCGCGACCAACAACTCCACGGCATCCGCCCATGACCTGACCGACAACTTCACGCTGGCCGCCGATGCGGACATCGTCAACGCGACCACCCTGGCGCATTCGACGGTCAACGCCACCGGCAATGGCGAAGGCGGATACTACAAGCTGACGGTGAATGCGGGGACGGTCATCACCGCCGATCTCGACCACACCTCGGACGGGCTGAGCGACAGCTTCCTGTGGCTGGTGCGGGCCGACGGCACCGTGGTCGCCTTCAACGACGACGGCGGCAACGATCCGGGCTCGAGCCGCCGGACCGACTCCGCGTTCAGCTTCAAGGTCGCGGAGACCGGGGACTACTATCTCGTGGTCGGGCAGTACAACAACGACACCGGAGAGCCCGAACAGACCGTCCCCGACGGCGCCACCTACGAGCTGAACGTCTCGGTGACGCCGCCCCCGCCGGTGATGCCGAACATCGGCGTGGCCGGGAACGACACGCTCGACGGCGGTGCCGGCAACGACACGCTCTATGGCCGCGCCGGCGACGATGTCCTCAGCGGCGGCGCCGGGGCGGACGTTCTCGACGGCGGCACCGGGCGGGACACCCTGTCCGGCGGCGACGGCGCCGATCACTTCAACTTCTCGGTGACCGGCGACAGCCGGGTCGGCGCCAACGCCGATCGGATCACCGATTTCAGCCATGCGCAGGGCGACATCATCGATCTCTCCGCGATCGATGCCGACACCGGCGCGGCAGGGGATCAGGCGTTCACCTTCATCGGCACGGCGGGCTATTCGAACCATGCCGGCGAGTTGCGCTTCGCCTCCCTGTCCACGACCACCACGACCATCGCCGGCGACATCGACGGCGACGGCGTGTCGGACTTCCACATCACGCTGACGGGGCGTGCCGGCCTGGTGGCAGCAGACTTCGTGCTCTGATCGCGCTGTCCACAGGGAAAACGACTGAGGCGGCGGGGAAACCCGCCGCCTCTCTTCGCGTTCAGTAGCCGAGCCGCCGGTCGACAAGCCCGAGCAGTTCCTCGCCGGTCCGCAGCCGCCGCAGATTCTCCAGGACCACCTCCACGGAGGTTTCGGGCTGGGCGGTGGCCGCGATATGGGGTGTGATCAGAATGCGCGGATGCCGCCGCATCGGATGGTCGGCCGGAAGCGGCTCGGGGTCCGTGACATCGAGGACGGCGCCCGCAAGACGGCCGCTGTCGAGCGCGACAAGCAGGGCCTCCTGATCGAGATGGCCGCCCCGGCCGGCATTGACCACCATCGCCCCGTCCGGCAGCCTGCGGAACAGGTCGCTGCCCAGAATCCCCCGGGTCTCCCCGGTCAGAGGCAGAAGGCAGACCAGAATTTCGGTCCGGGCGAGAAACGCATCCAGCTGGTCCGCGCCCGAGAACGCCTCCACGCCTGCGATCGCGTGGCGAGAACGGCTCCACCCCGCGACCTGGAAGCCGATGGCCGCAAGCCTGGCGCAGGCGACGCTGCCCAGCCGGCCCAGGCCGAGCACGCCGACGCGGCGGCTCGCCACCGGCCTGAACGGCAAGGGCTCCCAGGCCCCGAGATCCTGCCGGTGACGATGGGCGAGGAGGCCGCCATGCAAGGTCATGGCCGCGGTCACCACGAACTCGGCCATCATGTCGGGAACGCCCGGATCGAGCATCCTGACCACCTTCACATGCGGCGGCACCGCATCCAGGTTCAATTGGTCGACGCCCGCGCCCACCGAGAACAGCACTTCCAGGTTGGGATAGCCGGTCGCCATGTCGTCCGGCGGAAGCCAGGCCGCCATATACCTGACCTTTGCGGGGTCGCCGACCTCCGGCCAGATGTGGAAGGCCAGATCGGGCTCTCGGATGGCAAAGACAGATTTCCAGTGCTCTCCACGCGCGGGCTCGGACTTGTACAGGAATGTCATCTCTGTCCCCATGACACGGCAGCTCATTGCGCTCGATCCGTTGCCCGGCCTGCGATCTCGACGATCAGATGCTCCCTGCCGATGCGCAGTTCGTCGGAAGGCGGTGATCCGTGCTTCCGGAAGACGGGGTGCAAGGCCCGGCGGCCGGCGTCTTGTTCAGACATCGGCGCAGCGCGTCGAGGCCGGGCGCGCCGAGCATGCCCATCGTCACCTCGAGCTCATGCCTGAGAAGATCGAGGACGCGCCCGGCACCGTCCGCGCCGCCGATCGCGACGCCGTAGAGCGTCGCGCGGCCGATCAGGACGCCGCTCGCGCCCAGCGCGAGGAAACGGGCGATGTCGGCGCCCCGGCGCACGCCGCTGTCGGCCAGGATCTCCATCCGGTCCGAGATCGCCTCGACGATGGCCGGCAGCACCTCCGTCGGGCCCGGCGCGCAGTCGAGGTTGCGGCCGCCATGGTTCGAAACGACGATGGCATCGACGCCATGGGACAAGGCGGTCAGCGCATCATCGACGCGCAGGACGCCCTTGAGGACGAGCCTGCCCTTCCAGCGCTGCCGCAGCAGCCGCACATCATCCCAGGTCACGTCGGTGGCGAGAGCGAGCTCGTCGGACAGGGCAAGGCGGCCGAGCCTGGTGCGGAACTCCTCCGGATAATGCGCATAGGTCGGCACGCCCGAGGCGATCAGCGAGCGCAGCATGACCGATGCCGTCCAACGCGGATGCAGCATCAGATCGATGCCGGCGCGCACCGAGGCCTGCAGCGGAATGCCGAAGCCGTTGCGCAGATTGTACTCGCGGTTCGGAGTGACCGCGGTGTCGACCGTCAGCACCAGCGTCTCCGCCCCCGCCGCCCGGGCGCGGTCGAGGAGCGCCAGCGTGCGCTGCCGGTTCTTCCAGACATAGAGCTGGAACCACAGGCGCGCGCCCGATTCCGCCGCGATGCGCTCGATCGGCGTGATCGACTGGGTCGAGACGCAGAAGGGGATGCCGGCGGCAGCGGCGGCCCTGGCCAGCGCGATCTCGCCGTCGTGCCAGACGAGCCCGGCGACGGCCGTGGGCGCGATCGCGAGCGGAAGCGGCTGCCGATGGCCAAGGATCTCGGCCTCGAGCGAGCGCCGCGATACGTCGACCAGCACGGAGGGCGCAAGGCGGATCGCGTCGAGCCGCCGCCGGTTGGCGGCGATGGAGGTCTCGTCCTCGCTGCCGCGGTCGATGTATTCGAAGAGGCCGCGTGGCAGCCGCCGCGCCGCGGCGCGGCGCGCATCGTCGACGTTCAGGACATGGCCGAAGGCGGACCTGCTCATCCCGCCGGCCTTGTGCCGATGCCGGCGGGGGGACGCGCCGTGGCGATCGCCTGGGCGGAGTTGCGCGTCATCATCCGTCGGCCCGCCTCAGCCACGAGTGTGGAAGTGGCTGAGGAAGGCCTTGGTCGCCTCCTCCCTCGGCTGGCCGATGACCTCGCGCGCCGGCCCCTCCTCGACGATGACGCCGTCGCGCATGAAGACCACCCGGTCGGCGACCTCGCGGGCGAAGCCGATCTCGTGGGTGACGATGATCATCGTCATGCCCTCGGCCGCAAGATCGCGCATCACGCCGAGCACCTCGCCGACGAGCTCGGGGTCGAGCGCCGAGGTCGCCTCGTCGAACAGCATGACCTCGGGCTCCATGGCGAGCGCGCGGGCGATGGCGACACGCTGCTTCTGGCCGCCGGACAGCTTGTTCGGGAAGGCGTCGACCTTGTCGCTCAGCCCGACCTTGGCGAGCAGGCGGCGCGCCAGCGCCTCGGCCTCCGCCTTCGGGGCGCTCTTCACCGAGACCGGCCCCTCCATGACGTTCTGCAGCACCGTCATGTGCGGGAACAGGTTGAAGTGCTGGAACACCATGCCGGCGTTGGAGCGGAAGCGGGCCTGCTCGCGCGCGCCCGGCAGCGTGCCGCCGGCGTCGAAGGAGAAGCTGCTCTCGCCGATGCGGACCCTGCCGCCGTCGGGGATCACCAGCAGGTTGAGGCAGCGCAGCAGCGTCGACTTGCCCGACCCCGAGGGACCGATCAGCGCGACCACCGCCCCGGGCTCGACCCTGAGGTTGATGTCGCGCAGCACGGCGAGCCCGCCGAAGCTCTTGCGCAGTCCCGAGACCTCGATCTTGTGGTTCATCGCGGTTTCAATTGCTCTGGGCCAGATGCCTCTCCGCCCGCTTGACGACGGCGGTCAGGGGCAGGAGGACGACGACGTAGATGGCGGCGATCACCGTATAGACCTCGAGCGAGCGATAGGTTTCCATCGCCACCGACTGGCCCTGATAGAGCAGATCCGGCACCGCCAGCACCGAGACCAGCGAGGTGTTCTTGAATTGGATGATCGATTGATTCATCAGCGGCGGAACCATGCGCTTGATCGCCTGCGGCAGGACGATGCGCCGCATCACGCGGGCCGGCGTCATGCCGAGCGCGAGCCCAGCCTCGGTCTGCCCGGGCTCGATCGAGACGATGCCGCCGCGGATGACCTCCGCATAGAAGGAGCCGCCATAGAGCGAGAGGGTGACGGTCGCGGCGGTCAGCGCATCGAGCTTGATGCCGGTCATGATCGGCAGCGCGTAGTAGAACCACAGCAGCAGCACGAGCAGCGGCGTCAGCCGGAACATCTCGATGTAGAGCCAGGAGAGCCAGCGCAGCGTCGGCGACCGCGAGATCTGGGCGATGCCGGCGACGAGCCCGACCAGCAGGCCGAGCACGACGACCGCGATGGTCAGCCCCACCGTCACCGCCGTGCCGCTCAGGAACAGCCAGCGATAGCTCCAGACGATGTCGAAATGCCACTGATACATTCGGTCTCTCGCTGGGGAGGCAGACGGCGCCGCGTCGCCGTCTCGAGGCGCCGTCGCGCCGAGGCCCCGGGCGGCTGCCCGGAGCCGGCGGGAAAGGTCTTCAGAAGGTGATGCCCGGCGGAATGTCGTCGAGCGACAGCTCGACCTTCGCCAGGCTGGCGACGACCGCCTCGCGCACCAGGCCGAGCCCGCGCGAGTAGGTGATCCAGGTCGAGACGAAGTCGCGCCAGGTCTTGTCGGCCTCGCGGCGGACGGCGGCATTGGACGTGGAGCCGAACAGCGGCTGCGGCACCACGACCTTGCCGAGGTCGGGATCACGTTTGACGGCCCGCACGCCGCCCATCCAGAAGATGCACTGCGCATCGACGCGGCCGCTGCGCAGCGCCAACGTCGCCTCGTCGATCGACTTGAAGCGGACGATCTGGGCGTTGGGGCAGAGACGGCTGGCGACCTGGTCGTGCGCCGAGCCCATGTCGACCGAGATCTTGACCTCGGGATTGTTCAGCTCGGCCCAGGTCTTCGGCGCGAAATCGGGTCGCGCGATGACGACGAGCGCGCTGTCGTAGACCGGGCCGGTGAAGTCGACCGCCATGGCGCGCTTCGGCGTCGGATTGAGGCCGAACATGATGTCGATCTTGTCGGCCTGAAGGTCGAGCACGGCATTGCCCCAGGTCGTTTCGACGAGCTCCAGCTCGACTCCCATGTCGGCGGCGAGCGCCGAGCCGAGGTCGTAGAACTGGCCGGCCCATTCGCCGGTCGCCTGGTTCTTCATGAACCAGGGCGCACCGGAGGCGACCGCGCCCAGCCGCAGCTTCTTGTTGGCGAGGATGCGGTCGAAGGTGTTCTGCGCCGCGTCCTGGGCGGCGGCGCTGGTGGAAGTCAGCGTGAGCGCGGTGGCCGCAACGGCACCGACGCCGATCAGGCCGGCGAGATCCCTGCGTGCGATCATGTCCATTCTCCCGACGTTTGAGACAAGCCCTGTCGTGTCTTGATGAGGTAGGCACCCGCTCGTCTCGGCGGGTTTTCGGTCTTGCGCCTGCTAGGAAGGCGGCAGCGGATCGTGCGGCGCGCTCAAGCGGGCCTCGGCGCGAGCAGGACACCGGGATTCATCAGGTTCCGCGGATCGAACAGCGCCTTGATCCGTCCCATCAGTTCGTAGCGGAGCGGATCGGCCAGGCGCTCGAGCTCCTCGGTGAGCTTGCGGCCGACGCCGTGCTCGGCGCTGAAGGTTCCGCCGAAACGGGCCGCGGCGTCGTGGACCGCGCGCTCCACCTCGAGCGCGAAGCCCTCGGGATCGGGGAGCGAGGCCCAGAAGTCGCGCTGGAACATCAGGATGTAGTGCACATTGCCGTCGCCGAGATGACAGACCACCTGCGTCTTCGCCTGCGGGAAGCGCGCGGCCGCGACCTCGTCGGCGGCGGCGATGAAGGCGGCGGCGTCGGAGGGGCGCACGGCGACGTCATGGACGATGCCGATGCCCTCCTCCTTGTTCGCCTCCGAGACCGAGTGGCGGACATGCCAGAAGTCGGCGGCCTGCTGCTCGGACGCGGCGACGACCGCGTCGTCGATGCCGCCGGCTTCGAGGAAGGCCGCGAGCACCTCCTCCAGGATCGCGTTCAGCCCGGTGGTGGCGTCCTCGCTGCCGAGCTCGATCAGCACCGACCAGGCCGGGATCTCGGCGAAGGGGATGCGCACACGCTCGCCGTGCCGGCGAACGAGCTCGAACTGGGAGGCGGAGACGAGCTCGAAGGCCTGGATGCAGGAGCCGGCCCGGTCCTGCAGCGCCATCAGCAGCGACACCGCGGCGGCGGGATCGGCGACCGAGACCCAGGCATGGGCCGTGTTCGGCGTCTGCGGATGGAGCCGCAGCGCGGCCCCGGTGACGACCCCGAGCGTGCCTTCCGCGCCGATGAAGAGATGGCGCAGCATGTAGCCGGTGTTGTCCTTGCGCAGCCCGGCGAGATCGCTGAGGACGCGGCCGTCGGCGAGCACGACTTCGAGCCCGGCGACGAGATCGCGCATCGGCCCGTATCGGACGACGCCGGTGCCGCCGGCATTGGTCGAGATCAGGCCGCCGATCTGGGCGCTGCCCTCGCTGCCGAGATGGAGGGGAAACTGGCGCCCGCCCCGCGCCGCGGCCTCGTGCAGGTCGCCGAGCACGACGCCGGCATCGACGGTCGCGATTCCCGTCGCCCGATCGATCGCGCGGATGCGGTTCAGCCGCCGCAGCGAGAGCACGATGCCGGGCCGGTCGGGCCGGCCGCTCTCCGGCACGGCGCCGTAGCAGAGGCCGGTGTTGCCGCCGACCGGAAAGACGGGCTGGCCCTCGGCAGTGCAGAGAGCGACCACCGCCGACACCTCCGTCGTCGTTGCCGGCAGGACGACGCAGAGCGCCCTGCCGCGACGCCATTGGCGCCAGTCGGTGACCCAGGGCTCCATCTCACCCGGATCGGTGATCAGCCCCTTCTCTCCGACGATGGCCCGCAGCCGCTCGAGCACGATATCCTCCCTCCACTCAAGCGAGGTTGACGGCCTTCGCCTGCTCGGCGGCGACCTTGAGTTTCGCCAGCGTGTCCGGGCTCGGGCCGAGCAGCGGCAGGCGCACGCCGCCGACCGGCATGCCGGCGAGCCCCATATAGGTCTTGAGCGGCCCGGGATTGGTCTCGGCGAAGATCGAGTCGACCACCGGATCGATGCGGTCCTGCAGCTTCAGCGCCTCGTGCAGCCGGCCCTGGCGGGCGAGCGCGAAGATCTCGATCCAGATCCGGGGATAGATCGTCGCCGAGGCGAGAACGCCGCCCCTGGCCCCGAGCGCAACATGGGTGGCGAAGAGCGGCTCCTCGCCGCTCAGGATCGCGATCTTGCCGCCGACATATTTCACCGTCCGGATGAAGTCCGGCATGTCGTAGGACGAATACTTCATGCCGATGATCGAGCCGTCCTCGGCCATGGCCTGGACCGTGTCGGCCATGGCCGCGACGGTGGTGCGGCGCGGGATCTGGTAGAGCATCACCGGCAGGTCGAGCGCGTCGCGATAACGCCGGAAATAGGCGCGCATGCCCTCCTGGGTGCCGGGGGCGTAGTACGGCGTCACCGTCATCACCGCGGCCGCGCCGGCGGCGGCGAAGTCGCGGCCGGCCTCGAGCGCATCCTCGAATCCGGTCGAGAGCACGCCGGGAATGACCGGCTTGCCGTCGGCGGCCTCGACGCAGGCCGTGACGATGCCGCGCCGCTCGGCCCGCGAGAAGGCGGGATACTCGCCCGTCCCGCCGATCGGCACGATGCCCGAGGCGCCGGCGGCGAGCTGGAAGCGGACGAGCGCCTGCAGCCCCTCGATGTCGACGGAACCGTCCTGCGTCAGCGGGGTGACGATCGCGGTGTAGAGGCCGCCCAAGCGGTCTTGCGTGAGTGTCATCCGAAGCTTCCCTGCGCGACGCAACCGTCCTTCTGCCGGATCGGCCGCTCGCCGATCCGGCACGGCGTTTCGCCGCCATGTCGTCGCAGCCCGAGCGTCATCGAGCATGCTGCCTCTGTCAACACTAAAATACAAAAATGTCTGATACGATAATTTCTGTATCAAACCTGCAGGCCCTCTTCCCACGGCCGGTGCCGGAGACTATGAGATACCGAGCCGACTCGCGTGGTCTGAAAAAGGAGAAGCTGCATGGCGGGGATCTCGCTGGCCGAGCGGGGCGAAGCCGCACGCAAGGCGACCGAGTCCAGCGAGCGCGACTCCGTCGGGACCGGCGACGATGTCCGGGCCGGCGTCGACATCGGCACGCGGCTGCGGATGCTGCGCAAGAGCCGCCGGCTCACCCTTCAGGACGTCAGCACGCTGACCGGCGTGTCTGCCTCGGCCTTCTCCAAGATCGAGCGCAGCGAGCTTTCGCCGACGATCTCGACCATGCAGAGGATCGCCCAGGGACTCGGCGTCGAGCTCGTGACCCTGCTCTCCGACCAGGACGGCAATTTCGGCGGCTTCGGCGGCAGACGCAGCATCACCCGGGCCGGGGCCGGCAGCCATCACGACACCGGCACCTGCAACAACGTCCTGCTCTGCGCAGACCTCAAGGACAAGCGCGCGACGCCCATCCTGACGACGGTGACGGCACGGTCCACGGACGAGTATGCGGCCTGGTCGAAGTCGGAGGCCGAGATCTTCGTCATGGTGCTGGACGGCACCCTCGTCGTGCACAGCCGCCTCTACGAGCCGCTCGAGCTGAACAAGGGCGATTCGGTCTACTATGAAGCCACGACCGAGCACACCTGGACGTCCAAGGGACCGACCGATGCCGTCGTGCTGTGGGTTCTCGTCGACCTTTGATGCGGGCTGACGGTGCGGCCCTGATGCGCCGCCTCGTCTCCCGCCTGCCCTTTCATTCGCCTCTCACGCGGCGCCCGCAATGTACACATGGCGCCGCCAGCGGCAGTTCGGCCTTCAACGGACCTGTCGTATGAGCCATATTTCCACTATCGGAACTTTCCTGTCGCACCGGAAAATTCCCGGCCGGCGGTAACGTCATTCCCGGAAACAGGACCCGCTGTCCTTCCAAAAAAACGAGGTGCAGGGCTGCTTGCACCCGCACCTCGCGCCCAGGAGCTTGCGATGGGGTCGCTCTACTGGCAGGCCTCACAGGTCGGATCGTCGATCGGGCACACCATCGGCGCGCCGTCGGTCAGCGTCAGCTCGTCGGCCGCCGCAACCGGAGCGGCCGCAACCGGGGCCGCGGCGGCCGGGGCCGGGGCGGAGACGGCGTTGAGCTTGCCGTCGGTGCCCTTCAGCGTCGACTTCTCGACATGGGTCGCGCTCATCGCCCGCAGGTAGTAGGTGGTCTTCAGCCCGCGCCTCCAGGCCAGGCGGTACAGCGTGTCCAGCTTCCGGCCGTTCGGGTTGGCGATGTAGAGGTTCAGCGACTGGGCCTGGTCGATCCACTTCTGGCGCCGCGCCGCCGCCTCGACCAGCCAGGAGGCGTCGATCTCGAAGGCGGTGGCGTAGAGCGCCTTCAGGTCGTCCGGCACCCGGTCGATGGCGCCGAGGCTGCCGTCGAAATACTTCAGGTCCGAGATCATCACCTCGTCCCACAGGCCGAGCGCCTTGAGGTCGCGGACCAGGCCGGGATTCACAACCGTGAAGTCGCCCGACATGTTGGCCTTGACGTAGAGGTTGCGGAACGCCGGCTCGATCGACTGGGCGACGCCGCAGATGTTGGAGATGGTCGCGGTCGGCGCGATCGCCATGGTGTTGGAGTTGCGCATGCCGATCGAGCGAACGCGCTCGCGCAGGCCGGTCCAATCCAGGGCCGAAGAGCGGTCGAGGTCGAGAACGCCGCCGCGCGCGTCGGCCAAGAGCTCGACGGAATCGATCGGCAGGATGCCGCGGCTCCACAGCGAGCCGTCGAAGGACGGGTAGCGGCCGCGCTCCGCCGCCAGGTCGACCGAGGCTTCGATGGCGTGGAAGCTGATCACCTCCATGCTCTCATCGGCGAAGCGCACCGCGGCGTCCGACGCGACGGCCAAGCGCAGGGCCTGCAGCGCGTCCTGGAAGCCCATGATGCCGAGGCCCACCGGGCGGTGCCGCAAGTTCGACCGGCGCGCTTCCGGGATGGTGTAGAAATTGATGTCGATGACGTTGTCCAGCATCCGCATCGCCGTGCGGATGGTGCGCTCCAGCCGCGCCCGGTCCAGGCCGCGCTCGCCGATGTGGTTGGCGAGGTTGATCGAGCCGAGGTTGCAGACCGCCACCTCGTCGTCCGAGGTGTTCAGCGTGATCTCGGTGCACAGGTTCGAGGAGTGCACGACGCCGACATGGCCCTGCGGCGAGCGGATGTTGCAGGGGTCCTTGAAAGTCACCCAGGGGTGGCCGGTCTCGAACAGCATGGTCAGCATGCGCCGCCACAGGTCGAGCGCGCGGACCTGCTTGTGCACCCGGATCTCGCCGCGCGCGGCCTTGGCCTCATACGCCTCATAGGCGGTCTTGAAGGCCGGGCCGTAGAGGTCGTGCAGGTCGGGCACCTCGTCCGGCGAGAACAGGGTCCAGGGGCCGTCGGCCTCGACCCGTTGCAGGAACAGGTCCGGCACCCAGTTGGCGGTGTTCATGTCATGGGTGCGGCGGCGGTCGTCGCCGGTGTTCTTGCGCAGGTCGAGGAATTCCTCGATGTCGACGTGCCAGGTCTCGAGATAGGCGCAGACCGCGCCCTTGCGCTTGCCGCCCTGGTTCACCGCGATGGCGGTGTCGTTGGCGACCTTGAGAAACGGGACGATGCCCTGCGACTGGCCGTTGGTGCCGCGGATATGGGCGCCCAGACCGCGCACCCGGGTCCAGGAGTTGCCCAGGCCGCCGGCGTATTTGGACAGGAGCGCGTTGTCCTTGACCGACTTGAAGATGCCGTCGAGGTCGTCCGGCACCGAGGTCAGGAAGCAGGAGGACAGCTGCGGCCGCGGCGTGCCGGCGTTGAACAGCGTCGGCGTCGAGCACATGAAGTCGAAGGAGGAGATCAGGTCGTAGAACTCGATCGCCCGCGCCTCGCGGTCGATCTCGCGCAGCGCCAGCCCCATGGCGACGCGCATGAAGAAGGCCTGCGGCAGCTCGAAGCGGATGCCGTCGGTCTGCAGGAAGTAGCGGTCGTAGAGGGTCTGCAGCCCGAGGAACTGGAACTGCAGGTCGCGCTCCGGCTTCAGCGCCGCCGACAGCCTGGCGATGTCGAAGCGGCCGATCTCGGGGTCCAGCAGGCCGACGGCGATGCCCGTCTTCACATAGGCCGGGAAGTATTCGGCGTAGCCCTCGGCCATCTCCGCCTGGGTGGCCCGGGTCGGCCGGCCATGGACGAAGCTCAGCGCCTCGTGCCGCAGCAGGTCCAGCAGCAGCCGGGCGCTGACCTGGCTGTAGTTCGGCTCGGTCTCGATCAGGGTGCGGGCGGCCATGATCGGCGCCAGGGCCAGCTCGGCCTCGCTGATGCCGTCATAGAGGTTGCGGCGGGTCTCGGCCAGGACCGGGCCGGGCTCGACATCGGCCAGGCCGGCGCAGGCCTCCTCGATCAGCCGGACCAGCCGCGCCTGGTCCAGCGGCGCGCGGCTGCCGTCGGCCGCCGTGACATGCAGCGCCGACGCCACCGGGGACGCCTCGACCTTGGCCGCCGCAGCGGCGCGCTCGCGCGACCGCTCGTCGCGGTACAGCACATAGGCGCGGGCGACCTTGTGGTGCTCGCCGCGCATCAGGGCCAGCTCGACCTGGTCCTGCACCTCCTCGATGTGGAAGGTGCGGCCGTGATCGGCCCGGCGGGTCAGGGCGCCGACGATCTGGCCGGTCAGCCCCTCGACGATGTCGTGCACCCGGCGCGAGGCGGCGGCGCCGGAGCCCTCGACCGCCAGGAAGGCCTTGGTCAGCGCGACCGAGATCTTGGATTCGTCGAAGGCGGTGACGGCGCCGTTGCGGCGGATCACCTGATAGGCCGGCTCAGTGGCCGCACGGGCGGGCGCGGCGGGCGTGCCCGCGAGGGCGCGGTCGGATTCGAGGAGGACTGACATCGGCAAACCCCATGATCGTGTTGGGGCTTGGGCCGAAGATGCGGAGTCGACGACGCGCCGGCAGGCCGGCGCATCCCGATCATCGCACCGCCGGGACACCCCGCCCGAGGACGCACTGCGCAATCACGGACCGGTCTCCTGGCTCGCGGGAATCGCCCCTCCGCCTCGCCTTCCCGGCCGGTTGCCCGGCCAGTGACTGAGAGACGACGGAAGAGCCTTCCGCTTACAGTTGCGGGGGCAGCCCCGGCTTTGCCGTCATGCGGCGCACCGGATTCCCTTGTTTGCCCGTGATGTCTAGATATAGACGTCGTTCCGCCGCTTTCCGTCAATACCTAGTTGGGGCCGTCACGAACTTCGCAATCCAAGTTCGTTTTGGACTCCACCCAGGCAATCCCGGAATCGCGGTGGCGCGACCCGGCGGCGTCCGGTTCGGCGTGGAGGCGGGCCGGCGCTTCCGGTACAGAAGAGGGGATGACGCCGATCGACTCCCCCGCCCCGCCGGGCCGGCTCGCCCGGCTGAGGGGCATCCTGCGCGCGCTGTATCACGGGCGCAGCCCCGAGGCGATCCGCTTCCGCCTCGGCGTGCTGGTGATCGATTTCGCGATCATCGCCTTCTTCATCATCGCGCCGGTGCTGCGCGACACGGCCGCCTTCCTGGCCATCGACTATGCGATCGCCGTGCTGCTGGCGCTCGACCTCCTCGCGCGGGCGGTGTCCTGGCGCGGTCTCCGCAGCTGGATCCGCCAGCCGATCGTCTGGGTCGACCTGTTCGTACTGGCGACGCTGCTGGCGCCGCAGCTGCTGTTCAACCTGGGCTTCCTGCGGATCCTGCGGCTGTGGAGCCTGTTCCACAGCGAGTTCTTCTGGTCGACGGTCGGCCAGCGCTACGACGACACGCGCTGGGAGGACGTCGCCCGCACCTTGTCGACCCTGGTCACCTTCGTCTTCGTGGTGACCGGCTTCGTCTACACGGGCTTCGCCGGGACCGACAGCGGCGTCGAGGGCTATGTCGACGCCCTCTATTTCACCGTGGCCACGCTGACCACCACCGGCTTCGGCGACATCACCCTGCCCGGCACGGCCGGCAAGCTTCTGTCCATCGTCACGATGATCGTCGGCATCAGCCTGTTCGCGCGGCTGGCGCAGACGCTGTTCCGGCCGAACAAGGTGCAGTTCGACTGCCCGACCTGCGGGCTGCAGCGGCACGACCCGGATGCGGTGCATTGCAAGGCCTGCGGCACGCTGCTGAAGATCCCGAACGGGGATGACTGACGCCCCGGCCTATCCGCCGCAACCCTGGCGGCTGCGCGGTACGGTGCGGACGACGCTGTGGCGGGTGCCGCGGGCGGCGCTGCCGGGGCCGCTGCCGGCCGGCGCCCGGCCGCTGGGCTGGGGCGGCAGCGCGCTGCTGGCGACGGTACGGGCCGAGTGGCAGCCGGGCGGCGACCTGGCCTACGCCGAGCTGGTGGTCGCGGTGCCGGTGCGGCTGGGACGGCGGATCGGGGTCACGATCACCGCCGCCTGGGTCGACAGCCCGGCCTCGCTGGCCGGCGGCCGGGCGTTGTGGGCGATCCCGAAGCGGCTGGGCCGGTTCGAAACCGCGGGCGGTCGGACCGAGCTGTTCGATGCGCAGCGGCTGGTAGCCGCCTTCACGGACCGGCCGGGACGCGCCCTGCCGCTGCGCCTGCCGGTCCCGCTGCGGGTGCTGCAGCCGGACGAGTTCGGCATTCGGATCACCCGCGCCGCCGCCACCGGCCGGCCGCGCCTCGGCGGCCCGGGCTGGGAGTTCCCGGCGGATGGGCCGCTGGCGCTGCTGGCCGGGCGGCGGCCGCTCTTCTCCCTCACGCTGGCAGACGCCGAGGCGCGGTTCGGGCTGTGACCCCGCCCGCGCCGCCGTCGCCATCCGGCTGCGGCGGCTCGACCCAGAAGGGCAGGTCCGCCAGCTCGCGCGGGGTCATGGCCAGCAACGCTTCGGCGCCGTCGGGCTCGCGCCGGAACTCCCGGCGGCGCAGGAAGGAGAACATCGCAGCCTCCTCGGCAGATCTTCTCCAAGAGATAGATCCGCCGGCCGGCGGCTGCGATGGACAGTGTCTCTCCAGGCCTATAGAAAATCTCCATAGGCCTGATGGCTGCTCAGCGTCCGGCCAGCGCCTCGTCCAGCTTGTCGAAGGAGCCGCCCCAACCTTCGGCCATCGAGTCCAGCATGCCGGCGAAGGCCTGCCGCTCCTCTCCGGTGGCATCGAGCGGCGTCCAGGCCAGCCGCATCCGGGTGCCCGCCCCCTCCTCCGCGAAGGTCACGGCCGACAGGATCCTGAGCGGCCGCGGCCCGCCGAAGGGTGACTCGACGATGTTGGCCTGCTCGTCCGAGAAGGAGTGCTCCCAGACCAGGCGCGACGGCTCGACCACCTCCCGATAGACGAACTTCACCCACATCCGGCCGCCATCCGGCCGGTCCATGCGGGCATGCATCATCCCGCCCGGCCGCAGATCGAGGGTCTTGACGGTGGTGGTGACGCCCTGGGGGCCGAACCACTGCGACATCAGCCCGGCGCTCGTCCAGTGCAGCCAGACCCGGCTGCGCGGCGCGTTGAACAGACGGGTGATGACGAATTCGGTGTCGGCGGTGGCGGTTCTCATGATCGGTCGTCCTTCTGCGGTTCGGGCTGCGGTTCGGGCTGCGGTTCGGTGACCGCTTCGAGCAGCGTCTCGAGGCGGTCGAAGCTGTCGTTCCAGAGGCTCCGGAAATGGTCGAACCACTCGACCGTCTCCTTCAGCGCCATGTGGTTGAGGCGCCGCGGCCGCGACTGGGCGGCCTGGCCGCGCTCGATCAGCCCCGCCCCCTCCAGCACCTTCAGATGCTTGGAGATGGCCGGCTGGCTGATCCGGAACGGGGCCTGCAGCTGCGACACCGTGGCCTCGCCCCGGGCGAGCCGCAGCAGGATGGCGCGCCGGGTGGGATCGGCGAGCGCGGCGAATTTCTGTGTGAGCGAGTCTTCCAAAACCATATGGTTATATAACTAAGTAGATATTTACGAGTCAACACCTCTCGGCCCGCTAGATGCGGCGGCGCTGGACAGCCCGCCCTCCGCCGCTCAAAGAAGAGGCATGGCCTCGCCTTTCCCGATTCCGCTGAATGCGCTGCGCGCCATCGCGGTGGTGGCGCGCGGCGGCTCGCTGTCGACCGCGGCGAAGGAGCTGGGGGTGACGCCGGGCGCGGTCAGCCAGCACATCCGCCGGGCCGAGGCGCGGCTGGGCGTGATGCTGTTCGAGCGCACCCCGACCGGGCTGGTGCCGACCGCGGAGCTGTGGCGGATCCGGCCGATGCTGGATGCCGGGTTCCGCATGCTGGCCGACGCGATCGCGGCGCTGGCGGTCGAGCGCGCCGGCATCCTGACCGTCACCACCGGCAGCGCCTTCGCCGCGCGCTGGCTGGTGCCGCGGCTGTCGCGCTTCACCGGCGCCCATCCGGAAATCGAGTTGCGCTTCGTCGCCACCGCCGAGGTGCTGGACCTCGCGCTCGGCGACATCGACTGCGCCATCCGCATGGGCCGCGGCGGCTGGACGGGCGCGCTGGCCGAGAAGCTGATGCCGCAGACCGTGTTCCCGGTCTGCGGCCCGGCGCTGGCATCGCGGCTGAAGCGCCCGGCCGATCTGGCGACAGTGCCGGTGATCCGCGACGAGGGCTCGCTGATCTCCTGGGCCGAGTGGTTCGCCGCCGCCGGGGTGGCGTCGCCGCCGCGCCTGTCCGGCCCGTCCTACACCGACCCGATCCCGGCAATCGAGGCGGCGGTGGCCGGCCAGGGCGTGTTCATGGCCTGGCAGCTGATCGCCGCCGACGCGCTGGCGGACGGGCGGCTGGTCCGCCCCTTCCCGATCGCCGCGCCGACCGAGATCGCCTATTGGTTCGTCACCACCGAATCCCGGGCGCGGCAGCGCAAGGTGCAGCTGTTCCGCGCCTGGCTGGAGGCGGAGCTGACCTCCAAGCGGGCGCGCCCGGTCTCGGGCGTATGGGGGTAACGGGCATCACCAGGGGACGGTGCAGCCGAGATAGTCGACATAGTGCAGGCCCGGGGCGCCCCGCTTCGAAAGCAGGACGTTCACCAGGCTCGGGACGCTGTCCTCGATGCTCAGCCTCGCGTCCGGTCCCCCCATCTCGGTGCGGACCCAGCCGGGAGCCATAATCACCATGGCACGCGACGTCCCGGCGTGGCGGGCGGCGAAGCTCCGCATGAACATGTTCAGGGCCGCCTTGCTGCCGCGGTAGACCTCGCGCTGGCCGGTCTGGTTGTTGGTGATGCTGCCCTGCCCGGACGACATCACGCCGACCAGCCCCGTCGCGGGGACGTATGGCTCCAGGCTCTCGAGGACGCGCATCGGGCTCAGCGCATTCGTGACCATGACCCTGACGAACTCGTCGGTCGTCACATCCGCGATCGTCTCGGCCGGGTTGTTCGTCACGCCGGCGTTGACGAACAGCATGTCGAACACCCGGCCCGACAGGCGGTCGCGCAATGCCGCGATCTGATCCGGCTCGCGGATGTCCAGGATCTCGATCTCGACCCGGCCGGCGAACGCGTCCGCGAGATCGTGCAGCCGGGTCCGGCCCCCTCCCCGGACCGTGCCGACGACGTTCCATCCCTTCTTCAGGAATTCGGCCGCCATCGCGTGGCCGAGGCCGCGGGATGCGCCGATCAGAAGGATCGTGCCGGAGGGGGCATTCACTAGGCTTGCAGGCATGGGCCGGTCTCTCTCACTGGCTGGGTGACCCGCATATGGGGGCAGCCGGAAGTCAGGCGCCAGACGCAGCAGGATCAAAGTATAGTTGCATCCGGCGCCATGTGGACCTGAACCTTCTCGCGGCGCCGGACGTGCTGCTCGCCAAGGGCAGCGTGACGGGGCGGAGCTTCGAGCACCCGCTTCCCATGCCGGAGTTCAGGATTTCGGCCATGTGGTACCCCCGCCCGTCCCATCGCTGGCTGCGGAACACCGTGATGTCCCCGAGGTGACGACCGTCTTCGGTCAGCCGATGCCGCGGTCCTAACCCTGCGGCCAGCGGATCCGGTCGACCGGCAGGGCCGGACCCCAGCGGTGCACGCCGACCAGCCGGAAACTCGCGGCATCGGCCAGGCCGAGATGGGTCAGGATCAGGCCGACGATCGACAGCCACATCTCCGTCCCCTGCAGCCCCGGCGCCTCGCCGCGGCTGAAGGCGAAGCCGTGGCCGGGCGCATAGTGCCGCAGCGCGGCGGCGAGGAGCCGGCGCAGGGCCTCCGCGATCTCCGCCGCGCGATGGCCGGTCTGGCGGGCGCAGAGCATCAGCGGGTGCACCACATCGAGCACGTTGCAGGCGTTGAAGCCGGTGTGCTCGAACCCGCCATAGCGGCGGAGATGGGCCAGGACGGAATCGATCACCTGCTCCGGATACGGCAGCGGCAGGCCGAACTGGGCATACGTGCCGCGCGTCAGCCGGTAGAAGCCGTTCACCGGCTGCAGCCAGTCGTCGGCGACCGGGCCGCTCCACAGGCCGGTGCTCCCGCTGGCCCGGGTGGTCAGCCAGCCGATCAGCGTGGTCAATTCGCCCGGATCGCCGAAGTCGCGGGCGTTGAGATAGTAGGCGGTGCCCAGCGCGTCGACCCAGGCGCCGGAGGACCAGCCGCGCTCCGCCCAAGGCAGCTCGTCCAGCGCCCGCTGCAGCGTCGCGGGGTCGAGCCGCGAGGCCCAGGCAACGGGGTGGCGGAAGCCGGCGCCGAGGCACTCCAGCGCATAGCCGACGCACAGGATGTTGTAGAGATTGTCGCCGCCGGGATCGGCCGGCGGGTCGCGGCGCACCGCATCCGGCGTGTCCGGGTTGAAGCACAGCCCGGTGCCAGGGTCCTGCAGCGCCTGGAGGCGGGCGACCCAGGCCTCGCGATCGAAGGGCGGCGGCACGGCGCCGAACATCGCCGCGATCTGGATCGCGTCGCAATCGGCCCGGAACGGCGCTTTCCCGGCGTTGCGCGGATCCTGATACCAGGAGGGCTGGCCGGGCGGCGCCGCGTGGGCGGCGAGGATCGCCGGCCATTCCGTCCCGATCCGCGCGTCGAACGCCTTGACCTCGGCCAGCAGCGCGTCGGCCGGGGGAGCCCCTCGCGGCCGGCGCCGGTCGCGGATCACCCGGGCGGGGTTGCCGCCGACCAGCGCATAGTCCGGCACGTCCCGGGTGACCACCGCCCCGGCGGCGACGATGCAGTGGCTGCCGATCCGCACCCCGTCGGTGACCACCGCGTTGGCGCCGATCCAGACGTCGTCGCCGATCTCGATGCCCTTGGACGATACGCCCTGCTGCGCGATCGGCGTTTCCGGATCGTCTGAGACATGGTCGAAGCCGGCGATCATGGCGCCGGCGGCGATGCGGACCCAGGAGCCCATCCGCACCTGGCCGATCACCGAGCAATGCAGGTTGAAGGAGCAGCGGTCGCCGGCGGTCAGCTGCCCATGCAGACGCACCCCGGCGGCGACGAGACAGCGGTCGCCCAGCGTCAGGCTGTCCGGGAAGATATAGGCCTGGGGCGACAGGTAGCAGGCTTCGCCGAGCGTCAGCGGCAGGCGCTGCGCCAGCTGGGCGACGAAAGCGGCCTGGGCCCGGCGCTGCGCGTCCGTGGCCTGGCTCTCGAACCGCCAGGGATGGGAGTCGAACTCCTCGACCGGGCGGGCGTCTGGAACCGACATCGGATCTCCTCAGAGAACGGCGCCGGCGTCGGCGATCAGCTGGGCGGCGCCGTCGGTGATCGACGCCGTGCCGAAGGCGACCGTGTCCGCCACCCGCTTCAGCACCCGGCCGAACTGCTGCGATCCCTTGGGCGGAGGCGGCGGATAGGGACCGACCTTGTCGGCGATGAAGTTGACGTAATCGACCGTGGCGCGCTCCACCGGCTTCAGCGTCGGCAGGATCAGCTCCCGCGTCGCCGGGCTCATCGGCACGCCGCGCTCCACCCCCAGCACCTTGGCGGCTTCGGGGTCGTTGAGGAAGAAGGCGATGAAGCCGGCCGCTGCCTCCGGCGCCTTGCACCGGGCATAGATCGACCAGCACGACGCCGGCCGGTAGAACTGCCCCGGCTTCGCGCCGGCGCCGCCGTTCGGGTACATCGTCAGCGCCAGCGGCACCTGGGTGGCGGACTGCATGCCGACGATCTGGTTGGAGAAGGCCAGGCTGGTCGCCGCCTTGCCCTGGATCAGCGGCATCTGGGTGATGGTCGAATCCGGGCTGAGCGCCGCGATGTCGGCCGGCACGCAGCCGCCGCGCTTGCGCATCTTGTCCCAGTAGCTGAACCACTCCGCGGCGTGGTCCTGGTTGAAGCCGAGAGCCCGGTCGGCGGTGAACAGCTCGGCGCCGCGCTGCCGCAGCCAGACCTGGAAGGCGAAGCCGTAGCCGCTGGCGTCGCAGGAGCCCCAATACTGGTCGCGCCCCGTCGCCTTGGTCAGCTCGGCCATCCGATCAGCATAGTCGTCCCAGCTGGTCTCGTGATCGGGCGGGGCGATGCCTGCCGCCTTGAACACGGCGGTGTCGTACATCAGGGCGAAGGAGTTCAGGCCGTGCGGGATGCCCCAGACCTTGCCGTCGAGGGCACAGAGGCCGAGCAGGTCGCGGTCGACGCCGGCGGTGTCGATCGGCTGCGGCATCAGATCGTCGAGCGGCAGCGTGGCGCCGCGCTGGACGAAATCGGCGAAGCTGCCGGGCTCGAGCTGGAAGATATCCGGCGCGTTGCGCCCGACCAGCTGGGTCGCCAGCTTGGGGAAGTATTCGGCGTTGCTGACCTCGCCCACCAGCTCGGCGCCCTGCGCCTTGGCCTGGTACAGCTTCAGCACCTCGAGCGTGCGGCGGGTGCGGTCGTCATTGCCCCACCAGACGACGCGCAGCCGCGCCGATTCGGCCCGAAGGGCGGCCGGCAGCGCCGCGACCCCCGCCAGGCCCAGCGCCCCGGCCAACACGGATCTGCGCCCGATCGCAGCCGACATCGCACCCTCCCCTGCTTGGTTGCCGATGATCCGGGCGGTTAAGCCTGCCCGAGAAGTAACCAGTTGGTTACAAGTGAACCGGGGAATGCGCCGGCTGTCAATTCGCAATGCGCCCTTGGCCGGATCCGGCCGATCGCCCCCCTTGGCCCGCACCGCCGTTCCAGGGCATCGTCGGGGCATGATCCAGCATTCCGAGATCCGGCCGTGAGCCGCAGCCGCAGCGTGCCGCCGGCACCCGAGGACGGCCGGCCGCGCATGGCCGACATCGCCCGCATCGCCGGCGTGTCGGTGGCGACGGTCAGCCGGGCCCTGGCCGGGTCGCCGCGGGTGACCGGCGAGACGCGCGAACGGATCGAGGCAGCGGTGCGCGACACCGGTTACGTCGTCAACCGCATGGCCCGCAGCCTGCGCCTGCAGCAGGCGCGGCAGGTGTTCGTGATGGTGCCGAACATCGCCAACCCGTTCCACGCCTCGGTGCTGCTGGGCGCCGAGGAGGCGGCGGTGGCGGCGGGCTTCCACGTGCTGATCGGCAACACCGCCGGCGATCCGGCGCGGGCGGAGGAGCATGCCCGCCAGCTGCTGACCGGCGCGGTCGACGGCATGTTGCTGCTCGGCGGCCGGCTGCCGGAGCCGCTGAAGGCCCCGGCTTTGCAGCAGCGGCTGGTGGCGGTGATCGAGCCGGTCGCCGCCCCCGGCGTGCCGGTGGTCGAGATCGACAACCAAGCCGGCGGGCGGGAGGCGACGCGCCACCTGATCGCGCTGGGCCACCGCCGCATCGGCCATATCGGCGGCACCGCCGCGACCACGGCGACGCCGAAGCGCTTCAACGGCTATGCCGAGGCGCTGACCGAGGCCGGCCTCGAACTGCAACCCGAGTTGGTGCGCTACGGCGTGTTCTCGATCGCGACCGGGGCAGAGCAGATGGCCAAGCTGCTGGAGCTGCCCGAGCCGCCGACCGCCGTGTTCTGCGGCAGCGACGAGATCGCCATGGGCGCGATCCGCACCATCAAGCAGGCGGGCCTGCGGGTGCCGGAGGACGTCTCGATCGTCGGCTTCGACAACATCTACTTTGCCGCCGTCACCGACCCGCCGCTGACCACCATCGACCAGCCGAGCCGGCGGCTGGGCTTCGAGGCGATGCGCCTCCTGGCCGACCGCCTGGCCGGAGTCGCCGGGCCGAAGCGCGACGTCAACGTGCCCTACCGCCTGATCGTCCGCGCCAGCACGGCCCCGCCGCCGCGGCGTTAGCCCGCCTTTCCCACACTCCCTATGCCCTGCGTCGCCTTGCGGCGGCCGCCTGCGGGGGCGGGCCGCTCAACCGTAGCGCCGCTATGCTTTTCGCGTCCCGCCCCCGCATCCGACTCGCCGCAAGACGACG
>NZ_JBHYMS010000074.1:0-33641 GCF_042743185.1 Inquilinus sp. NPDC058860
GGGCATGACCGCCGCGCCGATGAAGCCCACCAGCCCGCCTGCTCATTCGGCACGAACCCCCTCCCCCTGCCCCCCTCCCGCGAGGGGAGGGGGGACTCAGAAGGGTGACCGGTGGCGAGTGGCGAGGGCTATCCGATGACCGAACCCCTCCTCGTCCTCGACCGTGTCGTGAAGCACTTCGGCCGCGCGCCCGACGCCGTCCAGGCGGTCGACGGCGTGTCGCTGGCGGTCGCGCCGGGCGAGGTGCTGGGCCTGGTCGGCGAATCCGGCTCCGGCAAGTCCACCCTCGGCCGGCTGGCGGCGCGGCTGGCCGACCCGGATGCCGGCGCGATCCGCTTCGCCGGGCAGGACGTCACCCGGCGGCAGGGCCGCGCCCTCGGGCCGCTGCGGGCGCAGATCCAGCTGGTGTTCCAGGATCCCGCCGCCTCGCTCAACCCGCGCGACACGGTCGGGACGGCGGTGGCGGACCCGCTGCGCGTCGCCGGCGTGGCGCGGGCGGAGCGGCGCGACCGCGTCGCCTGGCTGCTGGACCGGGTCGGCCTTGGCCGAACCCTCGCCGACCGCTACCCGCACGAGCTGTCCGGCGGCCAGCGCCAGCGCGTCGCCATCGCCCGGGCCCTGGCGCCGCGGCCGCGGCTGGTGATCTGCGACGAGCCGGTCTCGGCGCTCGATGTCTCGGTCCGCGCCCAGGTGCTCGACCTGCTGGCCGAGCTGGGGGCCGAGCTCGGCCTCGCCTATCTCTTCATCAGCCACGACCTGGCGGTGGTGCGGCACGTCGCCGACCGGGTGGCGGTGATGCATCTCGGCCGCATCGTCGAGAGCGGGCCGACCGGGCGGGTCTGGTCCCGGCCCGGCCATCCCTACACCCGCGCGCTGCTCTCGGCCGTGCCGCGGCTGCACCCGGTGCCGGGGGCGCAGCGCATGCTGCTGCAGGGCGACCCGCCCAGCCCGCGCCGGCCGCCCTCCGGCTGCCGCTTCCGCACCCGCTGCCCGCTCGCCTTCGACCGCTGTGCCGTCGAGGACCCGTCACCGGTCGACCTCGGTGCCGGCCAGCAGGCCGCCTGCTTGATTGCCGGGGAGGGATCGTGAGCCGCTACCGCGCCCGGGTGAAGGCGAGCCAGACGCCGCCTCCGATGAGACAGACCCCGCCGGTGCGCGACACCAGCCGTACATGCCGGCGCGACAGCGCGCTGCCGGCCCGGCCGGTCAGAAGGGCGTACAGGCCGTCGGACAGCGCCGCGACGACCAGGGCGGTGGCGCCCAGCAGCAGCACCTGGCTCGACGGGTCGCCGCCGGGCTGCACGAACTGGGGAATGAAGGCGCCGAAGAACAGCAGCATCTTCGGGTTGCTCAGCGCCACCAGCAGGCCCTGCAGCACGAAGCCGCCGCGCGGCGGGCGCACGGGCTCGGCCAGCGTGTCCGGGGCGCGCAGCAGCTTCCAGCCGATCCAGACCAGATATGCGGCCCCGGCCAGACGAAGCCAGTCGAACCAGTGGCCCATCGCCTCCACCACCGCGGCCAGGCCGACGACCAGCACGCCGAGCATCAGGACCAACCCGATCTGGCCGCCGAGGATGTTGAGGAGGCCGGCACGGGTGCCGTGGGTCAGGCTGTTGGCGACGATCAGCGTCACCGACGGCCCCGGGATGATCGCGACCAGGATGCAGGCGGCGATGTAGGCGAGATAGATCTCGATGGTCATGGGCGGTCTCCTCCGAACCGCCACCGTCCCACGGCCGGGGGCGTCAGTGAAGGGTGTTCTGCGATGCTACGGCGTCCACGTCACGCGCTCGATCTGCGACAGGCCCTTCGGCCCGTCATAGCGGCTCTCCATGCCGTAGACGGGGTCGGTCAGCGCCTCCTGCGCCGTGATGAAGGTCCAGCCCTCGGCCCGGTACCAGGCCAGCAGCTCGCCCAGATGGTCGGCGTTGATCCGGTTCATGTGCAGCAGCAGGATGTGCTTCACGTCCCGGCCCAGCCGCTCCCGCGCCATCGCCCGGAAATGCGCGGTCTGGGCCTTCATATGCGCCAGGTACCCGGCCGCGATCCGCCGCGCCGCCTCGGCGTCGCCCGCCGCCAGGGCGGCCATGTAGTCGCTGTTGTACTGGAAATCGTCGTCGTCGATCGACACCGGCACGTCGCGATAGCCCAGCGCCGCCAGGATTTCGGCGGCCGCGGCCCGCTTCTCCGCCGTCGCGCCGGAATGCAGGAACGGAAAGCGGAAGAACTTCCCGCCGGTCATCCAGGGCGCCAGGGCCGTGTCCGCCCGCTCCACCTCGCTGCCGAACGCGGCGGCCGTGATCTTGTCGTAGTCCGGATGCGACCATGTGTGGTTGGCGACCGTGTGCCCGGCCTCGGCGAAGGCCTGCAGGGCGGGCAGCGCCTCCGGCACCAGCTTCTCGCCGATCGCGAAGCCCATCGCCGTGACGTCATAGGCCGCGAGGGTGCGGTTGATGCGCTCGACGATGTCCAGCCCTTGCTCGGGGCCGACCCGCGCCGGCACCGCATAGGGCAGGTCGTCCAGCGTGATCGCGACCTCGGCGGCCTCGGCCCTCGCCGACAGGACCAGGAGGAGGATCGCGGCGATCGCCGACCGCACGGCTTACCCCTTCGCCTTCGCGGCCATCGCCTGCTCGGCGATCACGCCCATCGAGGCCGCGGCGCCGCCCAGGGACCAGCCGCCGTCCACCGGCAGCACCGCGCCGGTGATGAAGCCGGCGAGGGGGGAGGAGAGGAGGCGGCAGGCGGCGGCGACGTCCTCGGCCACGCCCATCCGACCCAGGGGCACGCTGCGCTGGACCAGGGCGCGGGCCTGCGGCGTCGGCGCCAGCCGGGCCATGCCCTCGGTCTCGTCGATCGGGCCGGGGATGACGGAGTTGATGCGGATGCCGTCGCGGCCCCACTCCATCGCCAGCACCCGGGTCAGCATGTCGACGCCCGCCTTGGCGGCGCAGACATGGGCCTGCATCGCCATCGGCGCCTCGGCCTGCGGGGCGGAGATGTTGATCACCGACGCCCCCGGCTTGCGCAGGAAGGCATGGGCGGCGCGCAGCACGTGGAAGCTGCCCAGCAGGTCGATGTCGACCACCGACTTGAAGCCGTTCGCCGACATGCCCAGCGCCGGGGCCGGGAAGTTCCCCGCCGCGCCCGACACCAGCACGTCGAGGTCGCCCCAGGCGTCGTGCGCCGCCTTCAGCGCCGCCTCGGTGGCGGCGTAGTCGCGCACGTCGGCGGCCGTGCCCATGGCCTCGGCCCCGGCCTCGCGCAGCCGCGCCACCGCGGCCTCGACCTTCTCGGCGCTGCGGCTCATCACCGCCACCCGCGCCCCGGCCCGGGCGAAGCCCAGCGCGATGCCGAGGTTGATGCCGCTGGTGCCGCCGGCGACGAACACCGCCTTGCCGGCGAAGTCGATGGTCTCGGCCATAGGTCGCGTTCCTTAATGAGCCTCGGCCCAGCTGTGCCCTATGCCGGCCTCGGCGATCAGCGGCACCTCGAGCGTCGCGGCCGCCTGCATCACCTGCTGCGCCACCTCGGCGGTGCGCTGCGCCTCGTCCTCCGGCGCCTCGAACAGCAGCTCGTCATGCACCTGCAGCAGCATCCGGGCCTTCAGCCCCTCCGCCGCCAGCGCATGCGGCAGCCGTCCCATGGCGCGCTTGATGATGTCGGCCGCGGTGCCCTGGATCGGCGCGTTGATCGCCTGGCGTTCGGCGAAGGCGCGGCGGGCTGGGTTCGGGTCCTTGATCCCGGGCACGTGGCATTTGCGGCCGAACAGGGTCTCGACCCAGCCGCGCTCGCGCGCCGTCCGCTTGGTCTCGTCCATCCAGGCCTTCAGCTCCGGCAACCGGTCGAGATACGCCCTGATGAAGGCGGTGGCCTCGCCCTGCGGGATGCCCAGCTGCGCCGCCAGCCCGAAGCCCGAGATGCCGTAGATGATGCCGAAATTGATCGCCTTGGCCTTGCGCCGCGTCTCCGGCGTCATCTCCGCCAGCGGCACGTTGAACACCTGGCTCGCGGTCATGGCGTGGATGTCGGTGCCGTCGAGGAAGGCCTGCTTCAGCAGGGCTACGTCGGCGATCTGCGCCACCAGCCGCAGCTCGATCTGGCTGTAGTCGACCGAGACCAGCTTGTGCCCCGGCTCCGCCACGAAGGCGTAGCGGATCTTGCGCCCCTCCTCGGTGCGGATCGGGATGTTCTGCAGGTTCGGCTCGTTCGAGGACAGCCGCCCGGTGTTGGTCGCGGCCAGCGAGAACGAGGTGTGGACCCGCCCGGTCTTCTCGTTGATCTGGGCCTGCAGCGCGTCGGTGTAGGTGCCCTTCAGCTTGGCCAGCTGGCGCCATTCCAGGATCTGCGTGGCGATGCCGTGGCCCTGCGCCGCCAGCATCTCCAGCACGCTCGAATCGGTCGAGTAGGCGCCGGTCTTGCTGCTCTTCTTGCCGCCGGGGATGCCCAGGCGCTCGAACAGCACCTCGCCCAGCTGCTTCGGGCTGCCGACGTTGAACGGCCCCTGGGCCGACAGGTGGATCTCCGATTCCAGCGCCGCCATGCGCTCGGCGAATTCCAGCGACAGCCGGGCCAGCGCGACGCGGTCGACCTTGATCCCCGCCATCTCCATGTCGGAGATGACGCCGACCAGCGGCCGCTCGATGGTCTCGTAGACCGTCGTCATCCGCTCGCCCACCAGCCGCGGCTTCAACAGCATGTGCAGGCGCAGCGTGACGTCGGCGTCCTCGGCGGCATAGGCCAGCGCCTTGTCCAGCGGCACCTTGTCGAAGGTGATGGCGTTCTTGCCGGTGCCGCAGACCGAGGCATAGGGGATGGTGCGGTGCTGCAGGTGCAGCTCCGACAGCTCGTCCATGCCGTGGCCATGCGCCCCGCCGTCGAGCACATAGGAGATCAGCATGGTGTCGTCCCACGGCGTGATCGGCAGGCCGACATCGGGCCGGCCCAGCACATGGGCGTCGTATTTCAGGTTGTGCCCGACCTTCAGCACCGACGGGTCGACCAGCACCGGCCCGAGGATGCGGCGGATCTCGGCCAGGGTGAGCTGCACCAACGCATCGCCGCCCAGCGCCAGCCCGTCGCCGTCGTCGCCGACATGGGCGATCGGGATGTAGCAGGCCTTGCCCGGCGCCACGGCCAGGGAGATGCCGCACAGCATCGCCGCCTCGGCGTCCAGCGAGTTGGTCTCGGTGTCGATCGCCAGCACCCCGGCCTCGACCGCCGCGTCGGCCCAGCGCTGCAGCGCCGCGGCGTCCTGCACCAGCTGGTAATCCTGGGCGATCGCCTCCGGCTTGCCCGGGGCGGCCAGGTCCGGCTCGCCGTCGCCGGTGGTGCCCAGCTTCTCGAACGAGGCCTCGACCCGGGTGATGGTCGAGCGGAACTCCATCTCCTCCAGGAAGCGGACCAGCTGCTGGCGGTTCGGCGGCCGCACCACGATGCCCTCCAGCCCGAACGGCACCGGCGCGTCGCTGCGCAGCTTCACCAGATCGCGGCTGATCCGCGCCTGCTCGGCGTACTGGATCAGGGATTCGCGGCGCTTCGGCTGCTTGATCTCGCCGGCCCGGGCCAAGAGCGAGTCCAGATCGCCATATTCGGTGATCAGCTGGGCCGCGGTCTTGATGCCGATGCCGGGCACGCCCGGCACGTTGTCGACGCTGTCGCCGGCCAGGGCCTGCACGTCGATCACCCGGTCCGGCATCACGCCGAACTTCTCCATCACCTCGGTCGCGTCGATCGGCTTGTTCTTGATCGGGTCCAGCATGGTCACGCCGTCGCCGACCAGCTGCATCATGTCCTTGTCGGAGGAGACGATGACGACGCGCGACCCTTCCTCCCGCGCCATGCGGGCATAGGTGGCGATGATGTCGTCGGCCTCGAAGCCCTCGACCTCGACGCCCGGCAGGTTGAAGGCCTCGCTGGTGGCGCGGATCAGCGGGAACTGCGGCACCAGCTCCTCCGGCGGGTCCGGCCGCTGGGCCTTGTAGGCGGGGTAGATCTCCTTGCGGAAGCTGCGTTCCGACTTGTCGTAGATCACCGCCAGATGGTCGGCGTCGAGATCGGCCAGCAGGCGGATCAGCATGTTGGTGAAGCCGTAGACGGCATTCACCGGCAGCCCGTCCGACTTGCGCATCATCATCGGCAGCGCGTGGAAGGCGCGGAAGATGTAGCCCGAGCCGTCGATCAGGTAATAGGTCTTCGGCGTGGTCGACATGGCGTGGCCTCCGGGCGGAACAGAGCGCGACCATGCCGCGCCGGAGGGCGGGTGTCCACCCGGTCGGCGCTCGTGCTCAGGCCGGCTGGAACAGCTCGACCACGTTGCCGGACGGGTCCTCGCACAGGATCTGCTGGCCGCCGGGGCCGGTGACGATGTCGTTGCGGAACCGGACGCCGCGCCCGCGCAGATCGGCGACCAGGGCCTCGAGGTCGTCGACCTGCAGCACGAATCGGTTCCAGCCGCCGGGCTCCGGCTTGCGGCCGTCCGGCATCGGCCGGCTGGCCGAGGCGCCGGGGCCGGCGACCCACAGGGTCAGGCCGTCCCGCAGCAGGATCGCCATGTTCGGCCCGAACTGCTGCTGCAACTGGAATCCCAGGCTGTCCCTATAGAACGCGACCGCCTGGTCGACGTCGTGGACGATGTACCGGACCGACGCCATGACGCTGCCTCCCCGGTGAGTTCGACGGGCAGGATAATCCCTGGGTTACAGTGAGGCAACAAAACTGATTGCATTATATAACTGGTTGTCATATGAAATCGGAAAGCAACCTCATCTGGAGGAACGCCACCATGTCCAAGCTCGTTGTCCGCGCCTTCTCCATCTCTCTGGACGGCTACGGCGCGGGGCCGGAGCAGAGCCTCGAGAACCCGCTCGGCAAGGGCGGCGAGGACCTGCATCGGTGGTTCATCCCCACCCCCACTTTCCGGGCCATGACCGGGAAGGAGGGCGGGGAGACCGGCATCGACGAGGACTTCGCCGCCCGCAGCTTCGAGAACATCGGGGCCTGGATCCTCGGCCGGAACATGTTCGGGCCGGTGCGCGGCCCCTGGCCGGACCACAGCTGGAAGGGCTGGTGGGGCGACAACCCGCCCTATCACGTGCCGGTCTTCGTCCTGACCCACCACGCCCGCCCCCCGATCGAGATGGAGGGCGGCACCACCTTCCATTTCGTCACCGACGGCATCGACTCGGCGCTGCGCCAGGCGCGCGACGCCGCGGACGGCAAGGATGTGCGGGTCGGCGGCGGCGTCTCCACGATCCAGCAGTATCTGCGCCGGGGGCTGATCGACGAGATGCACCTGGCCCTGTCGCCCATCCTGCTGGGGAGCGGGGAGAGCCTGTTCGCCGGGATCGACCTGCTGGCCCTGGGCTATGGCGTCGGCGAGCGCGTCTGCAGCCCGCACGCCACCCATGTCACGGTGACGAAACAGGGCTGAGGCGTCTCACCCCAGCAGCGCCGCCAGCACCGCGTCCAGGCGCTGGCGGCCGGCCGGGGTGGCGCAACTACGCGGCCTTCAGCCAGCCTTTCGATTGCAGCACATCGAACGCGAGGGCGATTTGGCGCGACGAGAAGCGCCTTTTGCGGTCATTCCAAGCGTAAGTGCGAGCCATCGCCTCGTTGGTCGTGCTCGCATTTTCCCGGCTGGCAACCCAGTGAACCGTTGCCAGCAATTCCAATCCGAAAGGTGTTTCGAAACCTTCGACAAGGTTGGCGACGCGGTCGAAGCGGTCACGGGTTGCTGTATCATCTTTCAAGAAAGTTTCAGCGTCGCTGACAGCGCCGGGGACGAGTTCAAGTTGCTTATTTGGCGCGTCGCCACCATCGGCGTAGCCTGACAAAAGATGTCCTTCGACAGCATGCAGGACGTGCCGAAGATTCTCCGCATAGGGGCCGTAGAGCGCCTTTGCATATTTCAATCGAAGTGGCTGGCCAGCCTCCTGCATGAAATACAAAAGCTTGTGGACCTCAAGCAACGTGACGAACGGGTCCATCAGGCCGCCGAGATAGCGATGCATTAGGACGACTAGGGCGGCCCGGCCCGGTGTCATCGCAGGGACGTCGCTGGATCGCGCGATGATCTCAGGCGCGCCTTTGGGCTCGTAGATGGCCACGTCGAGGTCGTTCTGATCGCGGAGGGCGGCATCGATTTTTGGGCGCACGTCGGACCAGTCCAGGCCACCGAGCCCGCTCCCGAGTGGCGGAATGGCGATTGACCGAATATGCCGGGTCCGGATTTCTTGGACGAGGGCCTGCAAGCCCGTCTCAATATCTTCGATCCGGCTCTTACCGCGCCAATGCCGCTTGGTCGGGAAGTTGATGATGTATTTTGGGTTCGTAAGGCCGTGGGTCTCGAACACGAACATGCGCCCAGGCTGGACCTCTTCACGGTCGCAGGCAGCCTTATAAGCCTCGAAATTTTTCGGGAAAGCGTTCTTGAATTGCAACGCGATGCCGCGGCCCATGATGCCGACACAGTTCACCGTGTTGACGAGTGCCTCGGTGTCAGCCGCCAGGATGTCGCCTGCCGTATATCTGATCATCGCCGGAACTCCTGCATCAATAGTACCAAGCTCGCTTGATCTCGAGTTGCGGCCGATGGGCAACTCCCTGCATTGCGTTTGTGACTCGCAATACATAATCCCCAGAAAATACACCGATCCGCTCGACAAGCTCCCATGGGAAGCAGCCCTCAATCAGGAACTCCGCCTGTTTTCCTTCTTTGATGTCAGCAGGCCTGAAGTCGGTTGATGCGACCGCAGACCAGTTTATCTCTTCCAACTGGCCTATTTTGCCACGAAACTGAGTATAATAGGCGCCGGCATTTGAAAGAGAAAACGCCCAGCATCGTCCATTAGCATTGGCCCACTCGATTGTTCGATAGAGGTCGGCTTCAAGGTGAATGATAGGCTGCTGTCCGCCTCGGTAGGCCAACTCCGGATGGTTGGCGCAGTGAATCACATACAGCATGATAGATCTAGAACAAAAATAGAACGGAACGTATTGACCTACAAAAGTACCCTCATGACACGGGATGGGTAGCGTCAGCCGCCGCTCCTTGATGCTTCCCATGCCAATCGTTGTTCCAGAGTCCTGCCGCGCAACAATCACTGCATCCGACCACAGGCAACCATCAGCCACGATCGACGCCAGCCGGTCGATGTGGACGATATGATAGATCTTAGGACGGGCAGGAACGGGCATCGTCGGTTCGTCTCTGCTCCCACTGCTCAATGAACATCTGAAGGGTCATCGATACCACGGCGGCGGACCGTAGAGAATCCGGCGATCCACTCCTTATATCTGCTCTCACCCCAGCAGCGCCGCCAGCACCGCATCCAGGCGCTGGCGGCCAGCGGGGGTGGCGGTCAGGTGCGCCCCGTCCTCGGCCAGGAAGCCGCCGGCGACCAGCCGGTCCAGCCGGCGCCGGTCGATCGCCCGATCGAAGGGCAGGCCGGATTCGTCGGCGATGCGCGCCTTCGGCACGCCCTCGGCCAGGCGCAGCCCCATCATCAGCATCTCGTCGCGCCGGCTCTCGGGCGGCACCGCCTCGCGCGCATGCTCGGCATGGCCGGCGGCCTCGACCCGCTCCAGCCACACCTCCGGCGCCCGGTGGGTGCGGGTGCCCCATTTGCCGTCGTTCAGCGTCAGCCTTCCATGCGCGCCCGGGCCGACGCCGACATAGTCGCCATAGCGCCAATAGGTCAGGTTGTGCCGCGATTCCTCGCCCGGCCGGGCGTGGTTCGAGATCTCGTAGCCGGGCAGGCCGGCGGCGCCCAGCACCTCGGCCGTGGCCTCGTAAAGGGCGGCCTGGGTGTCCTCGTCCGGCAGCACCAGCTCGCCGCGGGAATAGAGGGTGTGGAAGCGGGTGCCCTGCTCGATCGTCAGCTGATAGGCCGAGATGTGGCCGACCGCATGGTCCAGCGCCCGGCGCAACTCCGCCGTCCAGCCGGCCACGGTCTGGCCCGGCCGGGCGTAGATCAGGTCGAAGGAGAAGCGGTCGAAATGCCGGGCGGCCAGGCCGACGGCGTCCAGCGCCTCCTCGGCCGAATGGTTGCGGCCGAGGAAGCGCAGCGACGCCTCGTCCAGCGCCTGCACGCCCAGCGACACCCGGTTCACCCCGGCGGCGCGGAAGCCGGCGAAGAGGTGGGATTCGACCGAGGTCGGGTTCGCCTCCAGCGTGATCTCGACGTCGGGCGCCAGCCCCCAGCGCTCGGCCGCGCGGTCGATCACCGCCGCCGCCGTGGCCGGCTGCATCAGCGACGGGGTGCCGCCGCCGAAGAAGATCGAGGTCAGGGTCCGGCCTGGCGTCAGGTCGGCGAAATGGTCCAGCTCCGCCACCAGCGCCCGGCGCCAGCGCTCATGCTCCACCTGCTCCCGGACATGCGAGTTGAAGTCGCAATAGGGGCATTTCGACCGGCAGAACGGCCAATGGACGTAGAGGGCGAAGCCGGGGGCGGTCATCCGCCCTCGAAGCAGCGCGCCACCAGCTTGGCGAAGGCGTCGGCGCGGTGGCTCATGGCGTGCTTCTCGGCCGCTTCCATCTCGCCGAAGGTGCGGTCGTGGCCGTCCGGCACGAAGATCGGGTCGTAGCCGAAGCCCTTGGTCCCGCGCGCCGGCCAGACCAGCCGGCCGCGGATCTCGCCCTCGACCGTCTCGCAATGGCCGTCCGGCCAGCACAGCGACAGGGCGCAGACGAAGCGGGCGCCGCGGTCCGGGTTGTCGCCCAGCCTCAGCCGCACCTGCTCCATGGCATAGGCGAAGTCGCGGCCGCTGCCGTCGGGTTTCTCGGCCCAGCGGGCGGAATAGATGCCGGGATCGCCGCCCAGGCCGCTGACGGCGACGCCGCTGTCGTCGGCCAGCGACGGCAGGCTGGTGGCCGCGGCGACGAAGCGGGCCTTCAGCTCGGCATTGGCGATGAAGCTGTCGCCGGTCTCCTCCGGCTCCGGCACGCCGTGCTCGGCGGCCGAGGTCAGGCGCGGCACGCGGCCTTCCAGCAGGGCGGCGATCTCGGGGATCTTGCCCTTGTTGTGGCTGGCGATGACCAGATGGTCGCCGGCGAAGCGGCGGGCGGGGGAGGCGGCGTTCGTCATGATGGGCATCAGATACGCGCGCCGGAGGCTGGAATCAAAGGCGGCGGTTGGTGCACTGTGTCGTCTCCAACGCATGGCGGTAGGGGCGAGGACGATGAAGGTCGCATTCCTGGGCATGGGCGTCATGGGCGCGCCGATGGCGGGGCATCTGGTCAAGGCGGGGCACGAGGTCACCGTCTTCAACCGCACCGCGGAGAAGGCCGAGGCCTGGGCGGAGCGGCACGGCGGCCGATGGGCGCCGACCCCGGCCGAGGCGGCGAAGGACGCCGCCATCGTGTTCATGTGCGTCGGCAACGACGACGACATCCGTTCCGTGGTCAAGGGGCCGGACGGCGCCTTCGCCGGCATGTCCGGCAGCGCCATCCTGGTCGACCACACCACGGCCTCGGCCGACATCGCCCGCGAGCTGGAGGCCGAGGCCGACAGGCTCGGCTTCGGCTTCATCGACGCCCCGGTCTCGGGCGGCCAGGCCGGGGCGGAGAACGGCGTGCTGACGGTGATGTGCGGCGGGCGCGAGGAGGTCTTCGCCATCGCCAAGCCGGTGATCGACAGCTACGCCCGGGCCTGCACCCTGATGGGCCCGGCCGGCGCCGGCCAGCTGACCAAGATGGTCAACCAGATCTGCATCGCCGGGCTGGTCCAGGCCCTGGCCGAAGGGCTGAACTTCGCCCAGAAGGCCGGGCTCGACGGCAACCTGGTGCTCGACGTCATCTCCAAGGGCGCGGCGCAGAGCTGGCAGATGGAAAACCGCGGCCGCACCATGCTGCAGAACAAGTTCGACTTCGGCTTCGCCATCGACTGGATGCGCAAGGACCTCGGCATCTGCTTCCAGGAGGCCAGGCACAACGGCGCCCGGCTGCCGGTGACGGCGCTGGTCGACCAGTTCTACGCCGCGGTCCAGGCCAAGGCCGGCGGCCGGGTCGATACGTCGAGCCTGCTGCTGGCGCTGGAGGACTGAGACGGGCCGACGGGCGGTTCGACGGCGCCGCCCCGTCTTTCCCCGGTGAGGGGATAGCGGCCTCCTAGAAAGCACCGCTTTGTCACGAGCGAACGCACGTTCCGCCTCGCCCTGAAACGCTGATCCTGGTGTCGCGGTCGAGCCGCCCTCACCCGGTCTCGCTGCGCGAGCCCGACCTCTCCCGCAAGCGGGAGAGGCAACCAACAGGGCCCAATGCGTCCCCACGGTGTCGGGTGAGACGACGAAATGCACGAAGCGCCGTCCCCGCCAACTCCCCGAAGCATCCGGTCGCGGATTTCCGCGGGATCATCGGACGGTTCCCGTCGCTGGAGCTGACGTCCCATCCGCGGCTTCTTCCATCTGGCGAACGCGCCCGTCTTCTCCGCACTGGATTTGAGTCCCGCTCCACCATCGGGCGTGGCTGACGCTCGACCTGTTGGGCTGCCGCCACAGCGAAAAGGCAAAGCGAATCCATCGGAATCCCAAGGGAAAAGAACATGTCATCTTAATAAGATGCATAATATTTTATATCAATGCCACGCATCTCCGAATATCTCAAACAGCGCAGAGTCTGCAGGAGTTGATAGAGAAGATCTGTACTCACCAGTTCCAAATCGTTATTTTAACATCAGACAAATATGAAAAAGAACTATTGAAGATTCTTTTCGTTTTTGATGTACTCATAGTGCGACTCGTGCCTTCTCTTTAATAGGAAAGAAGGCAAGAGCATTCTCCGATGTGCTCGGCCGATGCCGAGGCGGCGCTGTTTTCCGCCATGCGCGCGGCCCGAAGGCGGCGGGCCAACCAGATTTCAGGAGGGGACTCATGGCGGTCATCAACGGCAATGCAGGCGCGAACACGCTCACCGGCACTGACGCAGCCGACACACTCAACGGCCTCGGCGGCGATGACCGGCTGCATGGGGGCAACGGCAATGACATCTTGAACGGCGGTGACGGAAACGATGTGCTCACCGGCGCCGCGGGTTCCGATCGGTTCAACGGCGGCACCGGCATCGATACCGCCGACTGGCTTGCACAGGGCTCTCTGACCTCAGGGATCAGCGTCAACCTGACAACCGGAGCCACCGGCGGCGGGGCCGCGGGCGACGTGCTGACCGGGATCGAGAATCTCAGGGGCGGCAACTTCAACGACACGCTGACCGGCAATGCCGGGGCAAATGGCATCGCCGGCGCGGACGGGAATGATACGCTGTCCGGTTTGGATGGCAACGATAGCCTGAGCGGGGGTAACGGCGCCGACCGTCTCAATGGCGGGAACGGCGACGATCGCCTGACTGGAGGGGCCGGTGCCGATGTCCTCACCGGCGCCGCCGGCCTCGATTACGTCTACTACCATGATTCCACTGCCGCGGTGACGGTCAATCTCACCTCCGGCGCGGGGGCCAGGGGCTTTGCGGCCGGCGATACCTACTCGGGCATCGAGAATATCCTCGGGTCCAATTACAACGACATTCTGATCGGCAACGCGGGCAACAACACCATTCTTGCCGAGGGCGGCGCGGATGATCTCCGCGGCGGCGACGGCAATGACTGGCTGCGCGGCGGTCTCGGGGCGGACATCCTGAACGGCGGCGACGGCGCCGATTTCGCGGCCTATGGCACCGCGACGGCCGGCGTCACCGTCAATCTTACCACCGGCCGGGGCGCCGGGGGCCACGCTGCCGGCGACACCCTGACCAGCATCGAGAACATCAACGGCAGCAACTACGCCGACACCCTCATCGGGAGCGCCGTCGCCAATGTGCTGTACGGCAATGGCGGCAACGACACTCTCTATGGGCGAGACGGCGACGACCAGGTTCGGGGTCATAACGGGAATGACACCGTGTTCGGCGAGGCCGGAACCGACACCCTGACCGGCGACGCCGGCAATGATTATCTCACCGGTGGTGCCGGTGCCGACAGGCTGTCCGGCGGTGTCGGCCTCGACACGGCGGGCTACAGCACGTCGACGGCCCGCGTGGCGGTGATCCTGGCCGACGGGACGGCCACCGGCGGCGACGCCGAGGGCGACACCTTCACCTCCATCGAAAATCTCGGGGGATCGGCCTTCGACGACTATCTGGGCGGCAATGCCGGCGCCAACACCCTGGTCGGCAACAATGGCGATGACGGCCTGTCCGGCAAGGGCGGCGCGGACCGCCTGAACGGCGGCGGCGGCGTGGACATGGCGGACTACATCGACTCCGGCGCCGCGGTGACGATCGACCTGGCGGCCGGCACCGCCAGCGGCGGCGACGCCGCCGGCGACACCCTGACCAGCATCGAGAGCCTGCGCGGCACCGCCTTCGACGACACGCTGACCGGCGACCGCTACGCCAACCGCCTGTCCGGCCTCGACGGCGTCGACACGCTCAGCGGCGGCGCCAGCGGCGATACGCTGATCGGCGGCGCCGGGGCCGACACCCTGGACGGCGGCGACGGCTTCGACACCGCCTCCTACGACAACGCCTCGGCCGGCGTGACGGCGAGCCTGGCCGACCCGTCCGCCAACACCGGGGACGCCGCGGGCGACATCTACCGCAGCATCGAGCACCTCCACGGCAGCCGCTTCAACGATGTGCTGACCGGTGACGCCGGCTCGAACTACCTGATCGGCTATCACGGCGACGACCGGATCGACGGCGGGGCCGGCGTCGATATCCTGGTGGGCGAAGACGGCGCGGACACCTTCGTCTTCGCCGCCGCGGCCGACACCGTGGCCGGCGATCCGGACCGGATCAACGACTTCTCGCAAAGCGACGCCGACAAGATCGACGTGTCGGGCATCACCGGGGGCTCGGGCAGCTTCATCGGCACGGCGGCGTTCAGCGGCGCCGCCGGCGAGGTCCGCTTCGAGGCCGGGACCACCGACACCCAGATCTATATCGATGCCAATGGCGACGGCTCGGCCGATGCGCAGATCCGCCTCATCGGCGTGGTCACCCTGACCGCCGGCGACTTCGTGCTCTAGCCGGCAGACGCGTCCCGGTCCGGACGAAGCAGTTCGATCGGACCGGCACGAGCGAGCGAGGGGCCCACTCCCTCGCTCGCTTATCTCTGCACGGCCTGCCTGGTGCCTTCTCGGGAGGCGAGAGCATGTCCACTCATGATGCCAGGCTGCCGGCAAACGTTCGGCGGGTGCCGCGCCAGGCCCGCTCTCGTGCCACGATCGAAGCGATCGTCCAGGCGGGGGCCGCCGTGCTGAGCGCCCGGGGTTGGTTCGGGTTCACGACCAACGAGGTCATCGACGTGGCGGGGGTGGGCACTGCCACGCTGTACCAGTACTTCCCGAACAAGGACGCGCTGGTCGGTGCCGTCGGGCGGCAGCACTTCGATCATGCGCTGGAGGAGTTGCGGCGATCGGCGAGCGAAAGAAGCGGGTTGAGGCATCTCGTCGATGACTTCGTCCAGGGCATGGTTGCGGTCCATACCATCGATCCCTGGCTGCACCGGGCCCTGCTCGACTCGCCGGCTCCCACCGAGTCGCGCGCGGCGCGCGCTGCATTTCAGGCCGAATATCTGAGCCGTTGCGAGGCTGTCGTCCGGGCGTTTCGGGGCCGCCCCGAGGGTACAGCCGACGCGGCCGTCGTGCAGGTGCTGTCCTCCGCGGTGGAGAGCGTGATCTACAACGCCAACCGGAACGGGACACCGAGAACGCCGGAGCTGAAGAGAGAGCTCGTGGCATTGGTGACCGGCTATCTCGGCGCCACCGTCCGCTCGCCGGGTGAAGTGCTGGCGTTTGCAGCGCGCGCCTGATCGCACGATCACTCTGCGTCTCGCGTGAACTCCGCCCTGGGTTTATTCTCCTGGCGGGGAGGATCGCGCATGGCTTCGGATCTGTTCGATCGCCAGATGGCGATGTACACCGGCTTCCACCGCGACGGCCGCAACCGGCTGACCCATGTCTTCGGCATCCCGGCGATCATCCTGGCGGTGCTGATCGCGCTGGCCACCGTCCCTTTGAAGATCGGGCCGCTCGGCGGCATCGGCGGCTGGCCGGCGACGCTGGCCGATCTGGTCGCGCTCCTGGTCTGGCTGTTATGGATCGCGCTCGATCTCGGGCTCGGCCTGGCCATGGCGGTGGTGGTAATCCCGGGGCTGATCGTCGCCCATGCCGTGGTCGATGGCGGCTCGGCCTGGACCACCTGGATCGTCGCCGGCACGCTGTTCGTCGGCGGCTGGGTGCTGCAGCTGGTCGGCCATGCCTATGAGGGCAGGCGGCCGGCCTTCCTGTCGAACCTGTTCCAGCTGCTGATCGGCCCGATGTTCCTGATGGCCGAGACCGCCTTCGCCCTCGGCCTGCGCCCCGGGCTCAAGCGCCGCGTCGAGGCCGCGGCGGCGGCCAGGGCTCAGTCCAGATAGGTCCAGGTGTCGGCGCCGTCGAAGCGGCGCACCGGCACGCCTTCGATCTCCGCCGGGTCGATCAGCCGGGCGTTGATCGCCACCCGCGCCGGATCCCCGGCCGGCAGCCCCTCCCAATGGGTGGTGCAGCCGCAGGTCGGGCAATGGTGGATCGCCAGGCTGCGGTCGCCCTGGATGTAAGGGACCGTGGTTCCTGCTCCGGCAACGATGGTCAGCTGGTCGCGCGCGTAGTAGGCCCACAGCGCGCCGAGGCGGCGGCAGATCGAGCAGTTGCAGGAGGTCAGCCGCTGCGGCCGCTCCGCGACCCGCAGCCGGACGGCGCCGCAATGGCATGAGGCTTCGATCATGGTGACCTCGCGAGGTCGGATCGGGATGCCCGGATGATCCGCCCGCGCCGCCCGGACCGCAACCGTGGGCGCGCTCAGGGCCCGACCACGCCCGGCGGCTCGGCGCCGAGGGCGCAGGACTCCAGGCCCTGGATCGCCTCCCAGAGATGGCCGGCCTCGATGGTCAGGCTCTCCTCCGGCACCGGCCGGCCGCCGCGGATCGCGGTGAAGCGCAGCGTCGCCTCCTCGGCGTCGAGCGCGTCCTGCAGCGCCGGCGTGTCCTCCAGCGTGAGGCGCCAGGTCGGCGGGCCGGGCGACGCGACCGGAACGGCGATCGGGCGGTCGCCCAGCCGCAGCTCGGCCGTGCCGTCGGGGTCGAAGCGCCCGCCCGCCAGGGCCAGGCCGGGGGCGGAGACGATGATCTCGATCCGGCCCTGCCCGTCGCGCCGCACCCATTCGGTCTGGCCGGCCTGCCGTGCCAGGCGCAGGAAGCAGATATTGCCGGGCAGCCGGTACAGCACCGGGCCGCCGGCTTCGGGTGCGTAGTCGATCAGCGTCTCGGCATGGGGCAGGGCGGCGAAGGTCCGGGCGGCGACCGCCGCGCCGTCACCCATCTGCGGCAGGCCCGGAATCAGCATGGCGGCGGACAGCGCGAGGAAGCCCAGGAGGCCGAGCATCAATCCTCTCCCGCATGGTGGGGCCGCAGGATTTCACGGCCCCGGCCGCGGCTCAAGCGCCGCGCCGCCGCACTCCAGGGGCGATCGGGCGAAGAGGCTCAATCACCTTGTTTGTTACTGATTGTCATTGCCGGGCTTGACCCGGCAATCCAGGGGCCACCCAGAGCGGCTTCGACATTCCCTGGATGCCCGGGTCAAGCCCGGGCATGACAACAATGGGGCAAAAAACCCCGTCACCCGATTGTCCGACACGGGACACGGGCCGACCCTCAGCCCTCGCCCAGCGCCGCCTTCTGGATCGCCGCCAGCTCGGCCGTGCCCTGCTCGGCCAGCGCCAGCAGCGCCTCGAACTCGGCCCGGGCGAAGGGGGTCTGTTCCGCCGTCGCCTGCACCTCGACCAGCCCGCCCTTGCCGGTGATGACGAAGTTGGCGTCGGCCTGGGCGGTCGAATCCTCGGCATAGTCGAGGTCCAGCACCGCCTGGCCCTGGCAGAGGCCGCAGGAGATGGCGGCGACGCTGTCGGTCAACGGCAGCGCCTTGATCTTGCGGATCTGCACCAGGTGGCGCAGCGCCAGCACCAGCGCGACATAGCCGCCGGTGATCGCGGCGGTGCGGGTGCCGCCATCGGCCTGCAGTACGTCGCAATCGACCTTGATCTGGATCTCGCCCAACGCCTTCAGGTCGGTGACGGCGCGCAGCGACCGGCCGATCAGGCGCTGGATCTCCTGGGTCCGCCCGGTCTGCTTGCCGCGCGCGGCCTCGCGGTCGGTGCGCTGATCGGTGGCGCGCGGCAGCATGCCGTATTCCGCCGTGACCCAGCCCTTGCCGCCGCCCTTCAGCCAGGACGGGACGCGATCGTCGACCGAGGCGGTGCACAGCACATGGGTGTCGCCGAACTTCACCAGGCACGAGCCCTCGGCGTATTTGTTGACGTCGGTCTCGAGGCGGATGGCGCGCAGGGCGTCGAAGGCGCGTCCGGACGGTCGCATGGGGTCGCTTTCTGTTCTCGGCGAGGGTCGCGCACGCTATCCTCGCGGGTCCTGCCCGTAAAGCCCGGGAACGTTGATTCGGGTCGAACGGCCCCTACATAGCGTGGCGACGGCCATGAGCATGCTGAACGAACTTTCAAGCCGATCCGGCGGCCAGGCGTTCCGGGACCTCGACGAGCGCTCGCGGGAGATCTTCCGATTGATCGTCGACGCCTATGTCCAGTCCGGCGAGCCGGTGGGCAGCCGCACCCTGTCGCGCCGGCTCGGCATGACGCTGTCGCCGGCGACGATCCGCAACGTCATGGCGGATCTCGAGGATGCCGGCCTGCTCTACGCCCCGCACACCTCGGCCGGGCGGCTGCCGACCGATGCGGGCCTGCGCCTGTTCGTGCACGGGCTGATGCAGCTCGGCGATGTCGGCGAGAGCGAGCGGGCCTCGATCGAGGCGATGTGCGCCCAGGCCGGGCGCGGCGTGTCGGAGATGCTGGAGGAGGCGACCTCGGCCCTGTCCGGCCTGTCCGCCTGCGCCGGGCTGGTGCTGGCGCCGAAGACCGACCGGCCGCTGAAGCATATCGAGTTCGTCAACCTGTCGCCCGGCCGCGCCCTGGTGGTGCTGGTCACCGAGGACGGCATGGTCGAGAACCGGGTGCTGGAGGTGCCGCTGGGCCTGCCGGCCTCGACCTTCGTCCACGTCACCAACTATCTCAACGCCCGCATCATCGGCCGCACCATCGGCGAGGCCCGGGCCGATGTGCTGGGCGAGATCGAGGCGCAGAAGAGCCAGCTCGACAGCCTCGCGGCGAAGGTGGTCGCGGCCGGCCTCGCCACCTGGAGCGGCGGCGGGGGCGGCACGCTGATCGTCAAGGGCCAGTCGCGCCTGCTCAACGACGTCACCGCGCTGGAGGATCTGGAGCGCATCCGCGGCCTGTTCCAGGCGCTGGAGACCAAGGAGGCGATGCTGCGGATGCTCGACGCGGCCAATGCCGCCGAGGGCGTGCAGATCTTCATCGGCGCCGAGAACGGGCTGTTCAGCCACACCGGCTGCTCCATGATCATCGCCCCGTACAAGGGCGGCGACCAGCGCGTGGTCGGCGCCGTCGGCGTGATCGGGCCGACCCGGCTGAACTATGCGCGCATCATCCCGATGGTGGACTACACCGCGAAGATGATAGGCCGTCTCCTCCGGACCAACGAGACCACGAACCAGGTAGCATGATGCACAGCAAGACGATGTCCGCCGAGCCCCGCCCCGACGCGACGGAGCCGGAGACCGAGGTCGCCGGGCCCGAGGTCGAGGGTGTCGCCGAGACCGCGGTCGAGGGCGCGCAGGCTTCCGATCCCGCGGGCGATGCGGCGCTGGCCGGGGCGGTGGAGCGCATCGCCGCGCTCGAGGCCGAGAACGGCAAGCTGAAGGACCAGGCGCTGCGCGCCCTGGCGGAGACCGAGAACATCCGCCGCCGGTCGGAACGCGAGCGCGAGGACACGGCGAAATACGCCATCTCCGGCTTCGCCAAGTCGCTGCTCGACGCTGCCGACAACCTGCGCCGCGCCATCGACGCGGTCCCGGCCGAGGCGGTCGACGCGGATCCGGCGCTGAAGACCCTGGTCGACGGCGTCGCCGCCACCGAGCGCCAGCTGCTGGCCGCCTTCGAGCGCCACGGCGTCACCCGGATCGAGCCGGTCGGCGAGGCCTTCGATCCGAACTTCCACCAGGCCATGTTCGAGCTGCCGGGCACCGGGAAGCCGGCCGGCACCATCGTCCAGGTGGTCCAGCCCGGCTATGTGCTGCAGGGCCGGCTGCTGCGCCCGGCCATGGTCGGCGTGGCCCGGGGCGAGTGATGCGCCGCCTCGGCCTCCTCGCGGCGCTGCTGGCGGTGGCGGTTGGCGCCGCCGCCTGCGAGCGGACGGAGAAGCCGGCCCGCGGCCCCTATATGGGCGTCGGCGCCGGCGTGTCCGCCCCCTCCTGACGCATGGCGGCACCGGTCTCGATGCCGCAGCAGGCGACACGAAACCGTCATCGACCGCGAGTAGCGTCGCCGCTTTCCGCGTGATCGCGGTATTCTGGGGCTCGCTGTTCGAGGCGCGAGGGCATGGCCGGACCGATCTATCGCCACCTGTTCGGCATCGGGGTGATCGCCGCCCTGGTGATCGCGCTGCTGCTGCTGGCGGCCGGCGCCGACGGGATCGGCCTCTGGCTGGCGGCGGCCGGGGTGGTGGCAGTGTTCGGTGTGGCGGCCGTCTTCGCCTGGCGCCTGCTGCGCGACCTCGACCTGCTGCGCCGCCACATCGAGGCTTCGACGGCCGAGGCGCCGGAGCGGCCGCCGCGGCCCTCGACCGAGATCGGCCAGATCCTGTTCCAGCACCTGCAGCGGCTGCAGCGCCATGCCCGCGGCCGCGAGCGCAGCCTGGCGGTCGAGCTGCAGACCGCGTCGGAGATCCTGGAGGCGCAGGACGACCCGATCCTGGTGCTGGCCGGCGACCGCAGCGTGCTGCGGGCCAACGGCGCCGCCGGACGGCTGTTCGGCGACCGGCTCCTGGGCCGCGACATGGCCGAGGCGATCCGTCATCCGGAGATCGTCGCCGCGGTCGACGCCGTCCTCGCCGGCGGCCCGATCCAGACCGTGCCGCTGAACCTGCCGGTGCCGATCGAGCGCGAGTTCGAGGTCCGCATCCAGCGCTTCGAGCGGCGCGGCGAGTCCGGCGAGCGAGAGTCCGGTGACCGGCCCGAGCCGGCGCTGCTGGTCACCTTCTACGACCTCACCGCCACCAAGCGGGTCGAGCAGATGCGGGCCGACTTCGTCGCCAATGCCAGCCACGAGCTGCGCACGCCGCTGTCCAGCCTGATGGGCTTCATCGAGACGCTGCGCGGCCCGGCGCGGGACGATTCGGCGGCGCGCGAGCGCTTCCTCGGCATCATGCAGCAGCAGGCCGAGCGCATGTCGCGGCTGGTCAACGACCTGCTGTCGCTGTCGCGAATCGAGCTGGACGAGCATGTGCCGCCGACCGGGCGGGTCGCGGTCGGGCCGCTGCTGCAGTCGGTGGCCGATGCGCTCGAGCTCAAGGCCCAGCGCAAGGCGCAGCGGCTCGAGCTCGACCTGGCGCCGGACCTGCCGCCGGTGGTCGGGGATTCGGACCAGCTGTACCAGGTGTTCCAGAATCTGGTGTCGAACGCCATCAACTACGGCCGCCAGGGCGGCGTGGTCGGCCTGTCCGCCCGGAGCGCGGCGGATGGGCGCCGGACCAGCCTGGTCGTCACTGTCAGGGACCAGGGCGAGGGCATCGCCCGCGAGCACCTGCCACGGCTGACCGAACGCTTCTACCGGGTCGATCCGGCGCGCAGCCGCGCTGTCGGCGGCACCGGCCTCGGCCTCGCCATCGTCAAGCACATCGTCAGCCGCCACCGCGGCCGGCTGGAGATCGACAGCGAGGTCGGAAGCGGCAGCGTCTTCACCGTGCATCTGCCCGCCGCGCCGGCTGGCAAGGCCGCCGGCCGGGCCCTTCATAAAACTGTAACTGAACTGTCTTAAAACAGACGGCGGCGATGACTATAGCCTGCGCACGGACACGGCGTTGGCCGTCTGACCGGACGACGTCCAGGGGGGCGTCGCACCATCACAGGGAGATTCCCGTGAAGCTCTTTTCACGATCCATCCTTCGCAGCGCGGTGCTCGGCGCGGCGGTTGCGCTGGCGGCGGGCGCGTCCCAGGCGGCCGATATTTCCGGCGCCGGCGCGACCTTCCCCTACCCGATCTACGCCAAATGGGCCGACACCTATAAGAAGGAAAGCGGCATCGGCCTGAACTACCAGTCGATCGGCTCGGGCGGCGGCATCAAGCAGATCAAGGAAAAGACCGTTACCTTCGGCGCCTCGGACATGCCGCTGAAGCCGGAGGACCTCGACGCCGCCGGCCTCGTGCAGTTCCCGATGATCATGGGCGGCGTCGTGCCGGTCGTGAACATCCCGGGCGTGGCGCCGGGCCAGCTGACCCTCAGCGGCGACCTGATCGCCCAGATCTATCTCGGCGACATCACCGCCTGGAACGACGACAAGATCAAGGCGCTGAACCCGGGCGTGACCCTGCCGGACACCGCCATCGCCCCGGCCTACCGGTCGGACGGGTCGGGCACCAACTTCCTGTTCACCACCTACCTCTCGTCGGTGAACGCCAAGTTCAAGGACACGGTCGGCGCCAACTCCTCGGTGCAGTGGCCGGCCGGCATCGGCGCCAAGGGCAATGAGGGCGTCGCCAACACCACCAAGCAGACCGTGGGCGCGGTCGGCTACGTCGAGTATGCCTACGCCAAGCAGAACAAGCTGACCTACGTCAAGCTGGTCAACAAGGACGGCAAGGCGGTCGAGCCGACGATCAAGACCTTCCAGGCCGCGGCCTCCGCTGCCGATTGGGCCAACGCCAAGGGCTACTACGTCATCCTGACGAACGAGCCGGGTGCCGAGAGCTGGCCGATCACCGGCGCCAGCTTCATCCTGATGTACAAGCAGCCGCAGGACGCGGCGGCGTCGGCCACGGCGCTGCAGTTCTTCGCCTGGGCCTACGGCAAGGGCGACAAGGAGGCCGAGGCGCTCGACTACGTGCCGATGCCGGACGCGGTGGTCGACATGGTCCACAAGACCTGGGCCGAGAGCATCAAGGGCGCCGACGGCAAGCCGATCTGGACCGCCTCTAAGTGATCGCCGGTCACGGCTGATTGATTGGGCGCCGTGCGACTCTCCGCACGGCGCCGCCTGTTTCTCAGGGCAAGGTGATCGATGGTGGACGCCACCTATCAGAAGATCGGGCCGCGGATCGACGCCCGGACCGCGCAGCGCCAGCGCGCGACAGACACCGGCTTCCGCCTGGTCACGCTGTTCTTCGCCGTGCTGGTGCTGGCGATCCTCGGCGGGGTGATCCTGTCGCTGATCATCGGCGCCTTGCCGGCGCTGCAGACCTTCGGCGTCGATTTCATCTTCACCGAGGTGTGGAACCCGGTGACCGACAAGTTCGGCGCGCTGGCCCCGATCTACGGCACGCTGGTGACCTCGGTGATCGCCATGGTGATCGGCGTCCCGGTCAGCTTCGGCATCGCCATCTTCCTGACCGAGCTGTGCCCGCCGGTGCTGAAGCGCCCGCTCGGCATTGCCATCGAGCTCCTGGCCGGCATTCCCAGCATCATCTACGGCATCTGGGGCTTCTTCGTGCTGGCGCCGATCCTGCAGCAGACGGTGCAGCCCTTCCTGATCAACACCTTCGGCCAGCTGCCGTTGATCGGCAAGCTGTTCGCCGGCCCGCCCTACGGCATTGGCATCTTCACCGCCGGGCTGATCCTGGCGATCATGGTGCTGCCCTTCATCACCTCGATCATGCGCGACGTGTTCGAGACGGTGCCGCCGCTGCTCAAGGAATCGGCCTACGGCCTGGGTGCGACGACCTGGGAGGTGGTGTTCAAGGTGGTGCTGCCCTACAGCCGCGTCGGCGTGGTCGGCGGCGTCATGCTCGGCCTCGGCCGGGCGCTGGGCGAGACCATGGCGGTGACCTTCGTCATCGGCAACGCCCACCGCATCTCGAACTCGATCCTGGCGCCGGGCACCACCATCTCCGCCTCGATCGCCAACGAGTTCACCGAGGCCGTCGGCGACCTCTACACCTCGTCGCTGATCGCGCTGGGCCTCGTGCTCTTCGTCATCACCTTCATCGTCCTGGCGCTGGCCAAGATCCAGCTCATGCGATTGCAGCGCAAGGCGGGGGGCTAGTCATGCCGGTACCGACCGCACTCTACGCCCGGCGCCGGGCGACCAACGCGATCCTGCTCACCATCTCCTTCGGGGCGGCGCTGTTCGGCCTGGCCTGGCTGGTCTGGATCCTCGCCACGCTGCTGATCAACGGCCTCGGCGCGATTACCCCGGCCCTGTTCACCGAATCCACCCCGCCGCCTCCGGGCGAAGGGGGCGGCCTGCTGAACGCCATCTTCGGCAGCCTGATCATGACCGTGGTCGGGACCCTGATCGGCACGCCGGTCGGCATTCTCGCCGGCACCTACCTGGCCGAGTTCGGCAAGACCAGCAAGCTGGCCGAGGTGATCCGCTTCATCAACGACATCCTGCTCAGCGCTCCTTCGATCGTGATCGGCCTGTTCGTCTACGAGATCATGGTCGCGCAGATGGGCCATTTCTCGGCCTGGGCCGGTGCCGTGGCGCTGTCGATCATCGCCATGCCGGTGGTGATCCGCACCACCGAGGACATGCTGAAGCTGGTGCCGAACACCCTGCGCGAGGCCGCCGCGGCGCTCGGCTCGCCGCAGTGGAAGGTGGTGTTCATGATCTGCTACCGGGCGGCGCGCAACGGCATGATCACCGGCGTGCTGCTGGCGGTCGCCCGGATCAGCGGCGAGACGGCACCGCTGCTGTTCACCGCCCTGAACAACCAGTTCTGGAGCACGGACATGAACGCGCCGATGGCCAACCTGCCGGTGGTCATCTTCCAGTTCGCGCTCAGCCCCTATGAGGACTGGCAGCGCCTGGCCTGGGGCGGCGCGCTCCTGATCACGGTGACGATCCTCCTTCTCAACATCATCGCCCGGGCGCTCTCCTCGCTCGGCGGCAAGCAGGGCTGACGGTCATGACAGGCAATGGTGCGCAGGTGACGACGCTCGACGTGAACATCAATGTCGAGCGCCCGACCGACCTCGGCCGCGATCTGCGCGAGAAGGTCTCGGTCCGCAACCTGTCCTTCTTCTACGATGACAACGAGGCGCTGAAGAAGATCAGCCTGCCGCTCTATGAGCGCTGCGTCACCGCCTTCATCGGTCCCTCGGGCTGCGGGAAGTCGACGCTGCTGCGCATCCTGAACCGGATGTACGACCTGTATCCGAAGCAGCGCGCGGTCGGCGAGGTGCTGCTGGACGGCGAGAACATCCTCAGCCCGAAGCAGGATTTGAACCTGCTACGCGCCCGCGTCGGCATGGTGTTCCAGAAGCCGACGCCGTTCCCGATGTCGATCTACGACAACGTCGCCTTCGGCATCCGGCTCTACGAGAAGCTGGACCAGGCCGAGATGGACAGCCGGATCGAGGCGGCGCTGCGCCGCGCCGCGCTGTGGGACGAGGTCAAGGACAAGCTGAAGAAGAGCGGCACCAGCCTCTCCGGCGGCCAGCAGCAGCGCCTGTGCATCGCCCGCACCGTGGCGATGCAGCCCGACGTGCTGCTGCTCGACGAGCCGACCTCGGCGCTCGACCCGATCTCGACCGCGAAGATCGAGGAGCTGATCGACGAGCTGAAGACCGACTACACCATCGCGATCGTCACCCACAACATGCAGCAGGCGGCCCGCGCCGCCGACTTCACCGCCTTCATGTATCTTGGCGAGCTGGTCGAGTTCGGCGAGACGTCGGAGCTGTTCACCAGCCCGAAGAACGAGCGGACGCACAGCTACATCACCGGCCGCTTCGGCTGAGCCCGGGGTCAGAAGGATCAGCGCCATGGCAAACGAACATATCGTCAAGTCCTTCGACCAGGAGCTCGAGGCCCTGCGCCGCACCATCGTGCAGATGGGCGGCCTGGCCGAAAGCCAGCTCGAGCTCGCCATCCAGGCGGTGGTGCGGCGCGACGCCGACCTCGCCGGCCGGGTGATGCGCAGCGACGAGCAGATGGACGCCTACGAGGCCTCGGTCGACGCGGCGGTGGTCCAGATCCTGGCCCTGCGCCAGCCCTTCGCCGCCGACCTGCGTGAGGTGATCTCGGCCCTGCGCATCGCCTCGGACCTGGAGCGGATCGGCGACTACGCCGCCAACATCGCCAAGCGGTCCCTGGCCCTGGCCCAGGTGCCGGTGGTCCGCCCGGTGGCGACGCTGCCGCGCATGGGCCGGATGGTGCAGCAGATCATCAAGGACGTGCTCGACGCCTATACCGAGCGCGACCTGGACAAGGCGCTGTCGGCTTGGCGCCAGGACGAGTCGGTCGACGACCTCTACACCAGCCTGTTCCGCGAGACCCTCACCTACATGATGGAGGATCCGCGCAACATCACCCCCTGCACCCATCTCCTGTTCATCGCCAAGAACATCGAGCGGATCGGCGACCACGCCACCAACATTGCCGAGCTGATCCACTTCCTGCTCACGGGCAAGCCGGTGAAGGATGTGCGGCCGAAGGGCGACGCCACCTCCTTCACCGTCGTCACCCCTGAGGCAAAGCCGGAGGATAATGCATGAGGGCCGGCATCCAGCCGCTGGTTCTGGTGGTCGAGGACGAGGTCGATCTCGTCACCCTCCTGACCTACAACCTGGAGCGCGAAGGCTTCCGCGTCCTCGCCGCCTATGACGGCGAGGAGGCGCTGCTGCTGGCCAGCGAGCAGCGCCCGGACCTGGTGCTGCTCGACTGGATGCTGCCGCATCTCTCGGGCATCGAGGTCTGCCGCCAGCTCCGCCGCGGCGCCAAGACCCGCGACATCCCGGTGATCATGCTGACCGCGCGCGGCGAGGAGGGGGACCGCGTGCGCGGCCTCGATTCCGGCGCCGACGACTATGTCGCCAAGCCGTTCTCGACGCCGGAGCTGATGGCCCGGATCAAGGCCGTGCTGCGCCGCACCTCGCCGTCCAGCGCCGGCGACATCCTCAGCTACGCCGATCTCAGCATGGATCTCGGCGGCCACCGGGTCCGCCGCGGCAACCGCGACGTCCATCTCGGCCCGACCGAGTTCCGCCTGCTGCGCCACTTCATGCAGCATCCCGGTCGGGTGTTCAGCCGCGAGCAGCTGCTCGACATCGTCTGGGGCCACGACGTCTATGTCGAGCCGCGGACCGTCGACGTCCATATCCGCCGCCTGCGCAAGGCGCTGAACGACGACAGCGAGATCGACCTGATCCGCACCGTCCGCTCCGCCGGCTATTCGCTGGACGTCCAGGCGCAGGCCTGAGCCCGGGGAACCATCCACCAAGGCTGCTGGTTGTCCCGACGAACGGCACGGAGGTGTCGCATGAGCAAGGATTCCTGGCTGTATGTCCGGTTGTGGTTCCGCTCGCCGCTGAAGGTCGCTGCCTGGGCGCCTTCCGGCCCCGCCGTGGCGCGGGCCTTCGCCCGGCACGTCGACCCGCGCTGCCATGATCCGGTGCTGGAGCTCGGCGCCGGCAGCGGCAGCCTGACCGAAGGTCTGCTGGCGACAGGGCTGCCGCCGGAGAAGCTGATCGTCGTCGAGAAGATGCCCGAGTTCTGCACCGTGCTGCGCCAGCGCTTTCCCGGCGTCACGGTGCTGGAGGGCGATGTCGCGGAGATCGGTCCGATGCTGGACGACATCGGGATCGGGCGGCTGTCGGTGGTGGTGTCCAGCCTGCCGATCATCTGGTTCCCGCTCGACCTGCAGCGGGCGATCATCGACGCCGCCTTCGCCCGCATGGGCCGGTCGGGCCGCTTCCTGCAGCTGACCAACCAGATCCTGTCGCCGCTGCCGCGGCGCAAGCTGGGGCTGCAGGGCCGGATGGTCGATTTCGTCTGGCGCAACCTGCCGCCGCTCGGCGCCTGGAGCTACCGCCGCCCGGCGGGTTTGCCCGACGCGGCCTGAGCAGCGGGGCAACCGCTCCGGCCTCCCAAAGAAAAAGCCCGCGCCACCCTTCGGCGGCGCGGGCTTTCTTGTGAGCAGGCGGTCAGTTGCCCGGCGCGCTCGGCACGAACCAGCCGCTGGGCAGGCCGTTGGCCTGGCGCCGCGGCTCGCCGGCGTCGGCGACCTGCTGCGGCGCCGGCGCACGCGCGGGCTTGGCCGAGGCTGCGACGCGGACCGGCGGAGCGTCGGGGATCGGCGCCATCCGGGTCGGCGCGACGGCCGTGCGGGCGGCGGGAACCGGTGCCGGCACGGCAGCCGCCGCCTGTGCTGACGGTGCATCCGGGATGGGCGCCATGCGGATCGGCGCCGGACGGGCGGCCGGGGCCGCGGCGGCGACCTGGGTGCTGCCGTCGGGGATCGGCGCCATCCGCACCGGGGCCGGGGTGACCGCGCGCGTTGCCGGGGCGTCGGCGACCTGAGCGGTGCCGTCCGGGATCGGCTGCATCCGCACCACGCCGGGCTGCTGCACCACGCGGACCGGCGGCAGGGCCGACGCGGCCACGCTGCTCGACCCGTCGGGGATCGGCTGCATCGCCGCCACCACGGTGGTGTTGCGCCGCGAGGACCCGTCGGGGATCGGCGCCATCCGGATCGGCGCCGGCACCTTCTGCTGGATCACGTTGGCGGCGTACTGGGTCATCCGGTCGGTGCCGCCCTGGCCCGGCATGACGCCGGCGATCTGCGGCGCGATGATGTCCATGTAGCGCTGCGTCTCGCGCGGCAGTGGCCGGCCTTCCTCGACATACTGGCGGTACCGCTCCGGCCCGGCATTGTAGGCGCCGAGGAAGCCGGGATAGCCGTACAGGTCGTACATCTCGCGGATATAGGCGGCGCCGGCCAGGATGTTGTCGCGCGGCTCGTAGGCGTCGGGGCCCAGGCCGTGGACGTAGCGCAGCTCGTCATAGGTGCCGGGCATGACCTGCATCAGCCCCATGGCGCCGGCGTGGCTGGTGATCGGCTGACCACCCTTCCAATGGGTCTGGCCGCCGCTCTCCACATGCATCACCGCGCGGATCCACTCCTCGGGAATGTTGAAGCGGCGCGAGGCGTCGTGGATCTCGGCTCCCCAGGGGCCGCTGGCGACCACGGGTTTCGGCTTCGGCGCCTGGGCGCAGCCGGCGAGCAGGCCTGCAAGCAAAACCGTGGCCGCAACCGTCCTGGTCCAGCGGGTTGTCCCTGGCATCTTCCCCTCCATGCTCCCCCAAAACCAAAAGCCCGGCGGCGACGCCGCGGGCCTGAAAATTAACGCAGACCCTTAACGTATACGGACAAGTGCTTCATTCAAAGAGGAAAAACACCAATCCCAATCCCCCTGGGTGATGATTTTCCTAGGCGGAATGCTGACTGAGAGCGGGCAAATCGTCGAGCGAAATCGTCACATGAATGATGCCGGGCTCGTCCGGCACGTCGGCGCGGGCGAATCCGAGCTCCTCGGCCATGCGCAGCATGGTCACGTTCTCCCGCAGCACCTCGCCGAAGATCCGCTTCAGCCCGCGGCTGCGGGCATAGTCGATGATCTCGCTCATCAGCCGGTGGCCGAGGCCGTGGCCCTTGAGGTCGGAGCGCACCATGATGCCGTACTCCGCGGTCTCGCCGTCCGGGTCGGCGATGATGCGCACGGCGCCCAGGATCGCGCGCCGGCCGTCCTCCTCGGCCTCGGCCACCAGCGCCATCTCGCGGTCGTAGTCGATCTGGGTCAGCCGGGCGGCGAATTCGTGGCTGAAGCTGCGCATGGCGCTGAAGAAGCGCAGCCGCACATCCTCCGGGCTGGACCGCTGCAGCATCTCGCGGATTGCCGGCTCGTCCTCCGGCCGCACCGGCCGCAGCGTGACCTCGCGGCCGTCGCGCAGCGCCAGGTGCTGCACCAGCCGCTGCGGATAGGGCCGGATGGCGAAGCGCGGCGTGCCAGGCGGCAGCGGCGGCTGCACCCGGATCGCGGCGCCGGGCGCCAGCACGCCCGCGGCGGCGGCCAGCAGCGGGTTGATCCGCAGCGCCGCCACCTCCGACAGGTCGGCGGCCAGCTGCGACAGCTTGACCAGCGTCAGCGCCACGGCGTCCAGGTCGGGCGCCGGCCGGCCGCGATAGCCCTGCAGCAGCCGCCACACCCGGGCGCGCCTCATCAGGTCGCGCGCCAGCACCGCGTTCAAGGGTGGCAGGGCGGCGACGCCGTCATGCAGCAGCTCGGCCGCGGCGCCGCCCTGGCCGAACAGCAGCACCGGGCCGAACAGCGGATCCTCGTCGATTCCCAGCACCAGCGGATGCGCCTCGGGTGGCGGCGCGTCGCCCTCGGGCAGCAGCGGAATGCGGTAGGCCTCCAGCACCGCCCGCGCTTCGGCCGCGGTCAGTTCGGTCCGGCCTTCGGCCAGCGCAACCGCGATCACCGCCCGGGCGGCATTGGCATCCGGCTGGAAATCCTCCGGCAGGGCCGGCGGCGTCTGCATCAGCAGCACCTGGTTCCGCCGGTGCCGGGCCAGATGCATGAAGGCGCGGGCCGCCTGGCCCGGCGTGTCGTAGCCGGGGATGCGGGCCTCGGCGAACAGGCGCCGGGTCTCGGCGGCGGCGCCGAGCCAGCTCGCCAGCACCGGCGGGCGGCGGCCGTCGCGCTTCGCCGTCTCGGCGACCATGCCGGCCACCGCCCGGGCCGCCTCGACCGGGTCGGCGATGGCGCTCGGGCCGTTCACCACCAGCACCGCGTCGCGGCCGGAATCGGCCAGCAGCGCGTCCAGCGCCCGGGCGAAGCGGTCGGCCGGCGCCGCGTCGCCCAGGTCGACCGGGCCGGGCGGATCGGTGCCGGCGATCCCCAGCCGTCTCGCCGTCGCCGCCGCCGGCACGGCGACCGTCCCGCCGGCATCGGCCAGCGCCTCCGCGGCCAGCAGGCCGAGGCCCGCGCCATTGGTCAGGATCGCCAGCCGCTCGCCGTCGACCCGCAGGCCGCTGGCCAGGGTCTCGACCGCGTCGAACAGCTCGGCCAGGTCGAACACCCGCAGCATGCCGGCGCGGCGGAAGGCGGCGTCGTACACGGCGTCGGGGCCGATCAGCCCGTCGGCGTCGCCGGCCCGCCGGTCGCCGCGGCCGGGGCGGATCACCACCACCGGCCGGGTGCGGGCGGCGATGCGGGCGGCCGACATGAACTTGCGGGCGTGGCTGATGGTCTCGATGTGCAGCAGCACCGCGCGGGTGCGGCTGTCGGCGGCCAGCCAGTCCAGCATGTCGCCGAAATCGACATCGGCCATGCCGCCCAGCGACACGACGTGGCTGAAGCCGATGCCGCGCCGGGTGGCCCAGTCCAGCACCGCCGCGGCCACGGTGCCGGACTGGCTGACGAAGGCCAGGTCGCCGGCCCTGGGCGCCACGTGGCCGAGGCTGGCGTTGACGCCGCGATGCGGCGCCATCAGGCCGAAGCCGTCGGGGCCGAGGATTCGCAGCAGATGCGGCCGGGCCGCGTCCAGCATCGCCTGGCGCAGCCGGGCGCCCTCGGTGCCTTTCGCCGCCGCCGGCCGGTCGATCCCGACGACCGCGGCGGCGCGGGTGCCGCGGCCGCCCAGCTCCGCGATCACCCCCGGCAGGGTATCGGGCGGCGCCGCGATCACCGCCAGGTCCGGCGCCATCGGCAGGGCGGCGACGGACGGGTAGGCGAGGGCGCTGCCGACCGACCGGGCGCCCTGGGTGACCGGCATCACCGGCCCGTCGAAGCCGCCGGCGAACAGGTTGCGGGCCAGCACGGCGCCGACCGGGCCGTCGGCGATCAGGGCGATCGAGGCCGGCCGGAACAGGGCATCCAGGTTGCGCACCGACATCGCAGGCTCCCGCCGGAAACCACCGCCCCAGGGTGGCGGACGAGGCGCCCGGGCTCAAGCGAGGATGTTCGTTGATCGTTTGCGGCGCGTTTTCACAACGCCCATCCCTCACCGTCATTGCGAGGAGGCGAAGCCGACGAAGCAATCCAGGGGCCGCTGCGAGCGGCCCCTGGATTGCTTCGCTTCGCTCGCAATGACGGTTTTGGGACGTCCGAAAGGCTCTCGCAAGCGGGAGAGGCAACCGGTCAGCGCCCGATAGATTCTAGAGGCAGACCAGCAACCGGATCAGCCGTGGCTCTCCGGCGGCTCCGCGTCCTCCCCGGCCTCGAGCTTCCTCAGCCAGGCGTCGGCTTCGTCGGCCGTCAGATGCAGGCCGTCAGCCTGATAGGCGCGCCAAGCGGCAGCCGCGTCTCGGCGGAACTGTTCGCGTCGCTTCTCGCGCTCGGTGACCATGTCACGCGCCCTCCAGCATCACCCGATACCGCTCCGCCATCGCCGCGTCGAAGCAGCAGAAAATCACCCGCCGCACCGCCGGCGTCTCGGGCAGTGTCGCCCGCACCGTCGCGACGGCGATGCCGGCGGCGCGGTCGGGCGGGAAGCGGTAGATGCCGGTGCTGATCGCCGGGAAGGCGATGCTGGTGCAGCCATTGTCCTGGGCCAGGCGCAAGGCGGTGCGGTAGCAGCCGGCCAGGAGATCGTCCTCGCCCCGGCCGCCGCCATCCCAAACCGGGCCGACGCAATGGATCACGTGTCGCGCCGGCAGCCGGTATCCCTTGGTGATGCGGGCTTCGCCCGCCGGGCAGCGGCCCAGCGTGCGGCATTCGGCGAGAAGCTCGGGCCCCGCGGCGCGGTGGATGGCGCCATCGACGCCGCCACCGCCCGACAGGGCGGAATTCGCCGCGTTGACGATCGCGTCGACCTGCAGCCGGGTGATGTCCCCGACCGTGATCTCCAGCGATGCGGTCACCGCGCGGTGCTCATCGGATTACTCCGCGGCGTTCTTCTTGTCGGCCTTGGCGCGCTCGATGCCCTCGACGATCATCTCCGCCGCCCGCTGCGGCCCGTCCCAGCCCATGATGCGGACCCACTTGCCCTTCTCCAGGTCCTTGTAGTGGGCGAAGAAATGGGCGATCTGGTCGCGCAGGATCTCCTGCAGGTCCTCGTAGCTCTGCACCTTGTTGTAGTACGGGTGCAGCTTCGACACCGGCACCGCCAGGATCTTCTCGTCCTGGCCGGCCTCGTCCTCCATCAGCAGCACGCCGACCGGGCGCGCGCGCAGCACGGCGCCGGGCATCACCGGCTCGCGGCCGACGACGATGACGTCGACCGGGTCGCCGTCGCCCGACAGGGTGTGCGGGACGAAGCCGTAATTGCCCGGATAGGCCATCGCGGTGTGCAGGAAGCGGTCGACGAACATCGCGCCCGATTCCTTGTCGAGCTCGTACTTCACCGGCACCCCGCCCATGGGGTTCTCGATGATGACGTTGACGTCGAAGGGCGGGTTCACCCCGACCGCGATCTTGCTGATATCCATGTCGGCCCTGGTCTGTGGTCCTGAGGGTTCCGGGCGCGGACCATAATGCGGAGCGAGCCCGACGGCTAGTGCCGAGCCATTCCCTCCCCGCGACTCGCCCCGTCGTTTTTGTGCGGTGCAGCAGCAATCTTACGCCGAAGCGGCGACGCATCAAGACCGCGCGGCCGTCTCCCCGCCCCAAGCCCGGATATCTCACACCCCCTGCGTCCTGCGCCGGTTGAAAATGCCGACGGGGCAGGAGAGCGGCGCAGCGCGATGCTGATGCATCGGGCAAGCCGTTCGACGCACCCTGTCGGCATTTTCAACCGGCCCGAAG
>NZ_JBHYMS010000075.1:0-31871 GCF_042743185.1 Inquilinus sp. NPDC058860
CCCCCCTCCCCCTATCCCCCTCCCGCAAGGGGAGGGGGGACTCGTTTGTTTTCGGCCGGAATGCAAATGCCACAGGGCCTCGCGATGACGGTGCCGTCCGGCATCAGCCGGTGTAGAGGAACCTCGCGACCTTCGGGTCGTCGATGTTGGCCTTGTCCATCACGGTGAAGCCGGTGCCGATCGCGGCCGGCACCGACTGCTCGGTCAGATGGGCGAAGGCGCTGATCACGCCGAACCAGCCGATCTCGGCCGGGTGCTGGGCGATGGCGATGTCGACCGTGCCGTTCTTCAGGTCCTCGACGATCGACTGCGGCGCGTCGAAGGCCGCGACCTTGACCGCGCCCGCCTTGCCCGCCTGCTTGACGCCGTTGGCGGCGCCGAGGGCGGAGAACAGGTTGGCGCCGAACACGCCCGCCAGGTCCGGGTTGCGGGCCAGCACCGCCTGCAGCTGCGAGGCCGCCTTGTTGGCGTCGTCGTCGTTGAACTGCGTCTCCAGCACCTCGATGCCGGAATGGGCCTTGATCTCCTCCTTGAACCCCTCCTCGCGCTGGTCGGTGGTGGAGATGCCGGGCTTGACGTTGGAGACGTAGACCTTGCCCTTGCCGCCGATCGACTTGGCCAGCGCCCGCGCCGCGAGGCGGCCGCCCAGGATGTTGTCCGAGGCGATGTAGGACAGCGGGAAATCGGCATTGCCCTCGCCGGCCTGGTAGACGCCGGTGCCGATGAAGGTGTCGACGGTGAAGACCGGGACGCCGGCATCCACCGCCTTGCGCAGCGGCTCGATCAGCTGGGTCTTGTCGGTCGGCGCCACCAGGAGGGCGTCGGGCTTGCGCGCGATCACCGCGTCCAGCACCGGCACCTGCAGCACCGCGTTGAACTCGGGCGCGCCCTGGAACACCAGCTCGGCCCCGACCGCCTTGCACGCCGCCTCGGCGCCGCGGCGCATGGTGATGTAGAAGGCGTCCGTCGTCAGGCCGGGGACGAGGGCGATCCTGAAGCTCTTGCCCTGGGCCTTGGCCGGGGCGACCGCCGCGGCGGTGCCGGCGAGCGCGGCCGAGGCGCCCAGAAGGGACATGAACAAGCGCCGTTCCATCGTTTCCTCCATCTGTCTGGTTGGTTGCTTGTTGGTCTTGGCGCCGTCCGGCGCGGGTCAGGCCGGGACCGGCTCGGCCTTTCGGTCGAAGCCGGCCAGGGCGCGGTTGAGCGGGGTCAGTGTAGAGTGCAGCCGCTCGAACACCGAGCGGTACAGCGCATCGTAGCGCGCGGCGAGCCCGGGGTCCGGGTCCACCGTGTGGTGCCGCTGGTCGATCGCGGCGAGGGCGGCGTCGAGATCGGGCCACAGGCCGGCGGCGACGCCGCCGAGCAGCGCCGCGCCCAGCGCCGTGGCCTCGGGCTCGTCCACCACCGTGACCGGCCGGCCGTAGACATTGGCCTTGATCTCGAGGAACAGGGCGTTGCGCGAGCTGCCGCCGATCGCCCGGATCCCGGTCGGCGGCGTGATCCCCGGCAGCGCCGCCATGGCGTCGACCATCAGCCGCGCCTGCATCGCCAGCCCCTCCAGCACCGCCCGGAACAGGGTGCCGCGATCGGCATGGGCAGTCAGGCCGATGAAGGCCCCGCGCGCGCTGGTGTCCGGGTCGGGCGGCGGGCTGTAGACCAGATGCGGCAGGAACACCACGCCCTGGCTGCCCGGCTCGACCGCGCGGGCCTCGGCGATCAGCGCCTCGTGCCCGGCCTGGCCGGTCAGCGACCGGAACCATTCGACCGCCCCGCCCGAGCTGTTGATGCCGCCGCCGAGATAGGACAGCGGGCGGTGGGTCTCGATCGCGCCCTGCACGAAGCCGCGCCGCATCACCGCCGGGTCGAGCAGCGGGAAGCTGGTCGCCAGCAGCACCGCCTCGGCGGTGCCCAGGCTGTCCAGCAGCATGCCCGGCCGGGTGATCCCGGCGGCGTAGGAGCCGCAGAGATGGTCGTGGCCGCCGGTGGCGACCACCGGCCTCCCCGCCAGGCCGGTCGCGGCCAGCACCTCCGGCCGCACCGGGCCGATCGCGGTGCCCGAGGCCATGACCGGCGGCAGCAGGCCGGCGTCGATCCCGGCGAGGCCCAGAAGCTCCTCCGACCAGCGGCGCTCATGGATGTCGAAGCACAGGGTGCGCGAGGCCAGGGTCGGCTCAGTCGCCGCCACGCCGGTCAGGCGGAAGGCGATCCAATCGGCGATGTTCAGCATCCGGCGGGCGCGGCCCATCGCCTCCGGCCAATGCGCCCGCATCCAGGCCAGCTTGCACAGGGTCAGGGTCGGGTCGATGGCGATGCCGGTGATCTGGAAGATCCGGTCCGGGCCGATCTTCTCGGCCAGCTCGCGCGCCGCCGCCTCGGTGCGCCGGTCGAACCAGACCAGCGACGGCGCCAGCGACCGGCCGCTGTCGTCGATCAGCACGCAGCTCTCGCCGACGCTGCCGACCGCGAGGCCAGCGACCGGCCCGCCGGACAGCGATCGCGCCACCTCGGCCAGGCAGTCGGTCACCGCGGCGAAGAGGGCGTCGGGGTCGTATTCGCCGCGTCCGCCGCCGATCATCCGCGCCGGGGTCGGCCGCGCCGCCTGCGCCGCCCGGCGGCCGCGCGCGTCGAAGGCGATGGCGCGGACCGACCGGGTGCCGACATCGATGCCGATCAGGAAGGGCGGATCGAAGCGCGCCGACATCGCCGGGCCCCGCGCTGTTGCTCTCAGCCGGCCAGGCCGCCGGCGGCCATCGCCTCGTCGACGCCCTGGCCGCGATGGATGATCGCCGCCAGGGCGCGCACCACCGCCGCCGGGTCCGGCGCCTGCCAGATGTTGCGGCCGAAGACGACGCCGCGCCCGCCGGCCTGGACCGAGCCGTGCACCACCGCCAGCGCGTCCCGCACCGTCTCCATCTTCACCCCGCCGGCGATCAGCACCGGGGCGGGGCAGGTCGAGGTCACCCGGCGGAAGCTGTCGGCCGAGCCGGTGTAGTAGGTCTTGACGATGTCGGCACCGAGCTCGAAGGCGATGCGCGAGGCCGAGGCCATGGCGCCGGCATCGAGCGGGTCGGGGATGCGCTCGGCCGGGCAGGGCAGCGCCTCGACCATCACCGGCAGCCCGTCGGCGGCGCAGTCGCCGACCACCCGGGCGACGATGTCGTAGGTCCGCATCTCGACCGCGCCGCCCATGAAGCCCATGACGCAGACGCCGTCGACGCCCAGCCGGCGGGCATCCTCCACCGTGTGCAGCAGGCTCCACTCGGTGTAGCGCAGCCAGTCCTCGCGGGTGATGCTGGGGCCGCCGTCCAGCCGCAGATAGACCGGCAGCCGGCCCAGCAGCCTGTCGCGGTAATGCTTGATCACGCCGTAGGAGGTCATGATCCCGTCGGCGCCGGCCGCGATGACACGGTCCAGCACCGCACCCGGGTCCTCGAGCCCCGGCACCACCCCGAGCGTCCGGGCGTGGTCCATGGCGATGACGATGCCGCGATCACCGAAGGAGAGTCTGGCCATGCTGCTCACCGGTTGGTTGCGGGAGGACTGGCTGACAGGATGTGTGCGCTGATGGCCGGATGTTAGTTATCTGATATCTGCTGTCAACGAATGATTATTTCGCAAATGCAGCATGGAAGATGTGGATTGCCCGTCCGGTGGAGAGGTGAAGGGAGCCGTGGTCTTGAAGAGCCGCTCTTCTCGCGGCGCAGCATCCCGTGCTCACGCAGCCGAGACCACGCGCGGGCCGATCTCGTCCAGCCACCCTGTCCGCAGCTCGGGCACCGAGGCCAGCAGCAGGCCCGTATAGGCCGCCTGTGGCGCGCGCAGCACCTGCTCGGTCGGCCCGGCCTCGACGGTCCGGCCCTGGCGCAGCACCAGCACCTCGTGGCTGATCGACCGGACCACGCCGAGGTCGTGGCTGATGAACATCAGGGCGACGCCGAGCTCGCGCTGCAGCTCGGTCAGCAGGTCCAGCACCGCCTCGCCGACCACGGTGTCGAGGGCGGAGGTGACCTCGTCGCACAGGATCAGCTCGGGGTCGGCGGCCAGCGCCCGGGCCAGGTTGACGCGCTGCTTCTGCCCGCCCGACAGCTCGCCCGGCAGCCGGTCGGCCACCGCCGTGGGCAGGCGCACGAGGTCGAGCAGGCGGTGCAGCCGCTGCCGGCGCTGGCGGTCGCCCTGGCCGTGGTAGAAGGCCAGCGGCCGGGCGATGATCTGCTCCACCGTCCGGGCCGGGTTCAGCGCCGTGTCGGCGTTCTGGAACACGATCTGGACGCGGCGCAGCTGGTCGCGGCTGCGGCCGCCCAGCGTCGCCGGCAGCGCCTCGCCGTCCAGCAGGATGCGGCCGCGCGCCGCCGGCAGGATGCCGGCGATCACCCGGGCCAGCGTGCTCTTGCCGCTGCCGGATTCGCCGATCACGCCCAGGGTGCGGCCGCGCCGGATCGTCAGGTCGATATCCTGCAGCGCGATGACCGGCGGCTCGGCGCCGGGCCGGGCCGCGCCGAAGCCGGCCAGCAGCCCCTCGACCCGCAGCAGCGGCGCCGCCCCGGCCGGCGCCGGAGCCTCGCCGATGGTCCGCTTCGCCGGGGTGGCGGCGGCGATCAACTGGCGGGTGTAGCCGTCCTGCGGCGCGGTCACCACGCGCTCGGTCGGCCCCGTCTCCTGCAGCCGGCCGTGGCGCAGCACGGCGATCCGGTCGGCGATCTGGGCGACCACGGCGAGGTCGTGCGAGACGTAGATGCCAGTGGTCCTGCGGGTCCGCACCGCGGCCTTGAAGGCGCGCAGCACCTCGATCTGGGTGGTGACGTCCAGCGCCGTGGTCGGCTCGTCGAAGATCACCAGCTCCGGGTCGTTGATCAGCGCCATCGCCGCCATCAGGCGCTGCAGCTGGCCGCCCGAGACCTGGTGCGGGTAGCGGTCGCCGATATGGTCGGCATCGGGCAGGGCCAGCTCGCGGAACAGCTGGCGCGCCTTGGTGCGCGCCGCCTCGGCGGTCATGGTGCCGTGGATCAGCGCGCTCTCGATCACCTGCGCCATGATGCTGCGCGACGGGTTGAAGGCGGCGGCCGCGCTCTGGGCGATATAGGCGATCTGCCGGCCGCGCAGGCCGCGCAGCGTCTTGCGGTCCAGCGCCAGGATCTCACGGCCGAAGACATCGGCCGAGCCGCCGACGATGCGGCAGCCGGCCCGGCAATAGCCCATTGTCGCCAGGGCGATCGTGGTCTTGCCCGAGCCGGATTCGCCGATCAGCGCCAGCACCTCGCCCTGGCGGATGGTGAAGCCGACATCGTCGACGATCACGGCCTCGCCGCCCTCCTCGGTACGGGCGGTGACGCGCAGGCCGGAGACCTGGACGGTCGCGCTCATCTCAATGCCCCTCGCGGCGACGGCCGGGCAGGCTGTCGATCAGCAGGTTGACGCCGATGGTCAGCACGGCGATGGCGACGGCCGGCAGGATCACGGCCGGCGCGCCCTCGCTCAGCCCCGAGATATTCTCGCGCACCAGCGACCCCCAGTCGGCGTTCGGCGGCTGCACGCCGAGACCGAGGAAGCTCAGGCTGCTCAGCAGCAGCACGACGAAGACGAAGCGCAGGCCGAAATCCGCCAGGATCGGCCCGACCATGTTCGGCAGCACCTCCTGCAGCATGATGTAGCCGGTGCGCTCGCCGCGGGCGCGGGCGGCCAGGACGAAATCCTCCGCCGCGATGTTGACGCCGAGCGCCCGGGTGATGCGGAAGCAGCCCGGCAGGTAGATGAAGGCCAGCGTCAGCACCAGGATCGGGGTCGAGGAACCCAGGCCGGCCACCAGCACCAGCGCCAGCATCTTGCTGGGGATCGAGGTCAGGGCGTCGAGAGTCCGGCTGAGGAGGGCGTCGGCCCAGCCGCCGATTGCGGCAGCGAACAGGCCCAGGCAGACGCCGGCGCCGCAGGCCAGCAGGGTGGCGAGGCCGGCGATGCCCACCGTATAGCGGGCGCCGAGCAGGACGCGGCTCAGCATGTCGCGGCCGAGATAGTCTGTGCCCAGCGGGAAGGCGGCGCTGACCGGCTTGAACACCTCATAGTCGATCACCGCCCCGGCATCGTAAGGGGCCAAGGCCCAGCCGAACGCCGCGACCGCGATCGCGACCAGCACGATCGCGGCGCCGATCACGCCGGAAGCGGGCAGCCGCAGCCGGCGCGGCTTGCGTCGGGGCAGCTCGATGTCGTCGAGGGCTGGCTGGGTCATCGGCGGCGCAGCTTCGGGTTGGACAGGATCGCGGCGATGTCGGCCGCGGTGACCAGCAGCAGATAGACCGCGCAGAACACCATGGCGCAGGACTGGACGACCGGCATGTCGCGCATGGCGACGCTGTCGACCATCAGCTTGGCGATGCCCGGATAGTTGAAGATGGTCTCGACGATGATCACGCCGCCGAGCAGGTAGGACAGGCTCAGCGCCACGGCGTTGGCGATGGCGCCGACCGCGTTCGGCAGCGCATGGCGCAGCACGATGCGCGCCGGGCTGGCCCCCTTCAGCGCCGCCATCTCGACATAGGGCGACCGCAGCGTCTCGATCACCGCGGCCCGGGTCATGCGCGCCATCTGCGCCGTCACCACGAAGGTCAGGCTCAAGACCGGCATGGCCACGGCGCGCAGGAACTGCAGCGGCGAGGCATGGGCCGGGACGAAGGACAGCGCCGGCAGCCAGTGCAGATGCACCGCGAAGATCAGCACCGCGACGGTGGCGACCAGGAACTCCGGCACCGCCACCACCGAGATGGTGGCGGTGGCCACCGCCCGGTCGTACAGCGAGCCGCGCCAGACGGCGGAGGTGATGCCGATCGCCAGCGCCAGCGGCACCGCCACGGCGGCGACGATGGCGGCCAGCAGCAGCGAGCTGGCGAGGCGGGTGCCGATCAGCGGGCCGATCGGCTGGCGGCTGACCAGCGACACGCCCGGATCGCCGGTCACGAGCCCGCCGAGCCAGAGCAGGAAGCGCTCCGCCGCCGGCTGGTCGAGGCCCAGGGCGGTGCGCAGCCCGGCCACCGCCTCCGGCGTCGCGCTCTGGCCCAGGATCGCCTGCGCCACGTCGCCCGGCAGCAGCTGGGTGGCGACGAACACGACCACGGCGACGAAGACCAGGGTCAGCGCCGCGACGACCAGCCGCCCCCCGATCAGCTTCGCGATCTGGCCGTTCATCCGCCTAGCCGTCCAGCCAGACATACTCGCCGAAGCCGTAGCCCATCAGGGCGCCGGTCGGCATCGGCTTCAGGCCCTTCAGATTGCTGGCATAGGCGTCGAGGTTGCTGATGAAGGCCGGGATCGCCACGCCGGACCCGTCGCGCACCATCACCTGCAGGTCGTGATACATCTGCCGGCGCTTGGCCTCGTCGGTCTCGGCCCGGGCGGCGACCAGCAGCTGGTCGAACTTGCCGTCCTTCCAGCCGGATTCGTTCCACGGCGCGTCCGACTTGTAGAACAGCGTCAGCAGCAGGTCGGCGGTCGGCCGCGGGTTGATGTTGCCGAAGCCGACCGGCGACTTCATCCAGTAGTTCGACCAGAAGCCGTCCGACGGCACCCGCTGCACGTCCAGCGTCAGTCCGATCTTCTGCGCCTCCTGCTGCAGCAGCACCGCCATCTCCACCGAATTGTCGGCGGCGGGCGAGGCGACGACCGGGACCGTCGTGCCCAGCACCCCGGCCTTCTGGAAATGGAACTTGGCCTGGTCCGGGTCGAAGGGGCGCTGCGGGATGTCCTTGGCGTAGAACCGGTTCGAGGACGGGATCGGATGGTCGTTGGCGATCTCGGCATAGCCGCGATAGATCGCGGACTGGATCTGCTCCCGGTTGATCAGGCTCTTCATGCCCAGGACGAAGTCCGGGCTGCTGCCCGGCGCCGCATCCAGCCGCATGATCAGGTTGGTGTAGTTGCCGGCGCGGGTGTCCAGGATGCCGAAGGCGCCGGTGTCCTGCAGCTGCTTGACCGAGCGCGGATTGATGGTCGACGCCAGGTGCACGTCGCCCGAAAGCAGCGCGTTGACCCGGGCGCTCTCGTCGGCCAGGCCGAAGAACTCGATCTGGTCGAGCCAGGGGCCGTCGCGCCAGTAGCCGTCGTTGCGCACGGCGACCGAGCGCACGCCGGGCGTGAACTCCTGGCATTTGAACGGGCCGGTGCCGATCGCGGTGGCAAAGTCCTTGGTGCCGTCCTTGACGATGTGGAAATGGGCGGTGCCCAGGATCACCGGGAAATCCGCGTTCGGGCCCGACAGCCGGATGCGGACCTCGTTCGGCCCGGAGGCGCTGATCTCCTCCATCGCCGAGGCCAGGGCCTTGGCCTTGCTGCCGACCTCCGGGTCGAGGTGGCGCTTCAGGGAGTAGACCACGTCGTCGGCGGTCAGGGCCTTGCCGTCGTGGAAGGTGACCCCCTTCCGCAGCTTGATGGTCCAGACCGTCGCCTTGTCGTTGTCGATCGCCTCGGCCAGCTCCGGCTGCGGCTCGCCGGCTTCGTCGATCCGGGTCAGCTTGTTGTAGAACAGGTTGCAGCGGACATAGTCGGTCGACGCCGTCTGCTTGGCCGGGTCGAGCGTGTCGGCGGTGGAACTCGTGTAGCCGGCGACGCGGATGCTGCCGCCGCGCTTCGGCGTGTCGGCCAGCGCCCGGCTGGCGTGGGCGAACACCGATCCGCCGGCGGCCAGGCCCATGCCGGCCATGCCCAGCATGCCCAGCACCTCGCGCCGGGTGGCGCCGCCGCGCAGCGCCTCCAGGACGCGCCGGCGCTCGGCGGGGCGCATCGCTTCGAAATCGCTGATCTTCGTCATGCCGCCGTCCCTCTGTTGTGCGGGATCACCGATCCCGAGCTCCCTGGTTGTTGTGATGGCCGGGGCATCCCGGACGCGCGGTGTTCCGCGTCGTCCCTCGCAGCCGCTGGTGCCGCGATGCCCCGGTTCCCGTCCGGTATGATGGCGACAGTCGTAGGATTGTCAACAATCTTAATGAAGACGATACCGCCTTCGGGCGGACTACAGCCCCAGCAGGCCGGGCAGGCCGCTGATGTCCTTGATCTCATGATAGCCGTAATAGGGGTTGGCCGGCTCGTGCCCGCGGTTGACGAACACCTTGCTGGTGATCCGCAGATCATGCGCGGTCATCAGGTCGTAGCGGAAGCTGGAGGAGCAGTGCAGCACGTCCTCCGGCCCGCAGCCGAGCTGGTCGAACATGTATTCGAAGGCCTGCATGCGCGGCTTGTAGGCCTGCGCCTCCTGCGCCGTGTAGGCGGCGTGGAACGGCGCGCCCAGCTTGGCGACGCTGTGCGGGATCAGGTCGGTCATCGAATTCGACAGGATCACCAGCGGGATGCGGTCGGCGACCTTGGCCAGCGCCTCCGGCACGTCCGGATGCGGGTTCCAGCCGGGGATGGCGGCATAGACGGCGTCCGCATCCTCCTCCCGGAACGGCACCTGCCACAGCCTGCAGCTGCGCTCCAGCGCGTTGCGCACGACCTCGTGATAGGGCTTCCAGGCGCCGAGCACCTCGTCCAGGCGATAGGCCGAGAAATCGGCGCAGAAGGCGTCCATCCGCGACGCGTCGACCCGGTCGGCATAGATCCGGCGGGCAGCCGGCGCCATCTCGAAACAGATCAGGGTGCCGTAGCAGTCGAAGGTGACGTATTTCGGTCTCAGGGCCATGTCCGGTGCTTTCATGGGATCCGCGATCGGGCCATCCTACGGGGGGCGGGCCGCATGGCCATCCGTCTGCATGCCGCATCGCCGGGCGATCATGCCGTTTGCAGCCGGCCCGATGGCACGACATGCCGATCCGCCGCTGTCCTTCGGTGCGACCGCTGCGGCGCGGCAGGGCAGGATGACGGCGCACTGACAGGAGGCGTGGGATGAAACCGGTCGAGGAGATTCTGGCGGATCTGGTGGCGATCCCGTCGGTCTGCCGCACCCCGAACGGGGCGATCGTCGACTATGTCCGTTCGTATCTCGCCGAGCACGGCGTGGCCAGCACCGTGCTGCCGGGGCCGGAGGGCGATCGGGCCAACCTGTTCGCCACCATCGGCCCGGCGGAAGGGACGGGGACCATCCTGTCGGCCCATCTCGACGTGGTGCCGGCCGCGCCGGAGGGCTGGACCGGCCATCCCTTCGCCCTGCGCCAGGACGGCGGCCGGCTGTTCGGCCGCGGCGCGGTCGACATGAAAGGCTTCGTCGCCTGCGTGCTGGCCTCCGTGCCCGGACTGGTCGCGGCCAAGCTGACGCGGCCGGTGCACATCGCCCTGTCCTATGACGAGGAGGTCGGCTGCGTCGGCGTGCGCCACCTGATCGATCGGCTGCCGCAGCTCTGCGCTCCGCCCATCGGCTGCATCGTCGGCGAGCCGACCGGGTTGCGCCCGGTGCTGCGGCACAAGGGCAAGATCGCCCAGAGAGTCCGCGTGCGCGGCCGCGCCGGCCATTCCTCGCGCCCCGACCTGGCCGACAACGCCATCCACCTGGCGGCGGAGCTGATGCTCCGGGTGCGGGACGAGGCCCGGCGGATCGAGACCGAAGGCCCGTTCGACGACCGCTTCGCGCCGCCGGTCTCGACCCTGCAGGTTGGCGTCGTGTCCGGCGGCACCGGGGTCAACATCGTGCCGGCCGAATGCGTCTTCGACCTCGAGGCCCGTGCCATCCCGGGCACCGACCCGGCCGAACTCTGGCGGCCGATCGCGCGCTTCGCCGAGGACCGGGTCGCGGCGCTGCGGGCCGAGGGGCGGTCGGTCGCGGTCGACAGCGAGACCCTCGCCCTCTACCCGGCGCTCGACCTCGCCGACGACCATCCGCTGGCGGCGCTGGCCGAGGCGATCTCAGGGCAGCCGCGCCAGGCCGCGGTCAGCTTCGGCACCGAGGCCGGCCTGTACCAGCAGGCCGGCGTGCCGTCGATCGTCTGCGGGCCGGGCGACATCGACCGGGCGCACAAGCCGGACGAGTTCATCACCCGGGCCGAGCTGGCGTCCGGCGTCGCCATGCTGGGGCGACTGCTGTCCCACCCCTCGTTATGATTGTTGACAATCCTACGAGTGACATGGTCAAGCTAGTGGGTCGTTGCCGCGACGGGCGCTGATCGGGCGCGCGATCAGGCGGGGCGCGATCAGGATCGATCATGAAACTGGCTTCCTACTGGATGGATTCCGTGACGCCGTTCCAGGGCGCCGCCACCGGCCCGGTCGAGGGCAAGGTGGATGTCGCCGTGATCGGCGCCGGCTTCACCGGCCTCTCGGCGGCGCTGGCGCTGGCGAAGCGTGGTGCCCGGGTGGCGGTGCTGGACGCCGGGCGGGTCGGCGCCGGTGCCTCCGGCCGCAATGGCGGCCAGTGCAACAACGGCCTAGCGGTCGATTTCCAGGGCGTGGCGGCGCGGCACGGCCTCGACCGGGCCCGGCTGCTCTATCGTGCTTATGACGCCGCGGTCGACACGGTCGAGCGGCTGGTGCGGGAGGAGGGGATCGACTGCGATTTCCGCCGCACCGGCAAGATCAAGCTGGCCGCCAAGCCGGAGCATTTCGACAAGCTGCAGCGGGCGCAGGAGGTTCTGGCGCGCGAGGTCGATGCCGACACCGCCCTGGTCGCCGCCGGCGACCTGCGGGCCGAGATCGGGTCCGACCGGTTCCACGGCGGGCTGGTCTACCGGAAGAGCGCCGGCATGCATATGGGCCGCTTCTCCAAGGGGCTGGCCGAGGCGGCGGCGGCGCGGGGCGCCGCGATCTTCGAGGATGCGCCGGTCTCGGCGCTGACGCAGCTCAACGGCCACGCTCATACGGTGGTGACCGCCCGCGGCAAGCTCACGGCGTCGCAGGTGCTGCTGGCGACCGGCCCGTCGCGCGCAGGCCCCTTCGCCTGGTTCCGGCGCCGCGTCATCCCGATCGGCAGCTTCGTGATCGTCACCGAGAAGCTGCCGCAGGCGGTGGTGGATGAGCTGATGCCGACGCGCCGGATGGCGACGGATTCGAAGAATGTCGGCACCTATTTCCGCATCACCGGCGACAACCGGCTGCTGTTCGGCGGGCGGGCCCGCTTCGCCGTGTCCAGCCCGCTGTCCGACGCCAAGAGCGGCCGCGTGCTGCATCGGACGCTGCGCGCGGTCTTCCCGCAGCTCGGCGACGTGCGCATCGACTATTGCTGGGGCGGGATCGTCGACATGACCGCCGACCGGCTGCCCCGGGCCGGCGTGCATGACGGCCTCTACTACTCGATGGGCTACAGCGGCCATGGCACCCAGATGGCGACCCATATGGGCGCGGTGATGGCCGAGGTGATGAGCGGCCGGCCGGAATGCAACGTCTTCCGCGACCTCGACTGGCCGGCGGTGCCCGGCCATTTCGGGCCCCCCTGGTTCCTGCCCCTGGTCGGCGCTTACTATCGGCTGCAGGACGTCCTGCATTGAGCGGGACATCACGGAAGGCGGGGCAGCGCATGGCACAGGCGAACGGTGGGAAGGTGAAACGGCTGGCGCGCACGACCCTGTCGGGCCAGGTCAGCGAGCAGATCCGCGTTTCGATCCTCGATGGTACCTTCCCGCTCGGCGCCCAGCTCAACGAGATGGAGCTGGCGGCCAGCTTCGGCGTCAGCCGCGGGCCGGTGCGCGAGGCGCTGCAGCGGCTGATCCAGGAAGGGCTGCTGCGCAGCGAGCCTCATCGCGGCGTGTTCGTGCCGGAGCTGAGCGACGAGGACCTGCAGGACATCTACTTCGTGCGCAAGTCGCTCGAGCTCGTCGCCCTGCGGCGGGTCATGGGGCTGCCCGGCCGGACCGCGCTGGCGAAGAAGCTGAAGGCCATCGTCAGGCAGATGGAGGTCTCCGTCCGGCGCGAGGACTGGCCGCGCACCGCCGAGCTGGACCTGGAGTTCCACCGCGAGCTGGTCGACGCGGCCGGCAGCCACCGGCTGTCCCGCGGCTACGCCACGCTGCAGGCCGAGACCATGTTGTGCCTGCACAAGCTGATGGGCGGCTATCGCACCAACAAGGCGCTGATCGACGAGCACAAGCTGCTGGCCGACCTGGTCGGCGGCGACGATGCCGAAGCGGCGCTGAAGGAGCTGGACCGGCATTTCGGCGACCCGGTCCGCACGCTGCACAAGGCCAATGCCCTGCGGCAAGGCAAGACCGGCGTCGCCGCCGAATAGGAGCAGCTTCGTGAACCCGTCCGGCAACAGGCTCGATCAGATCGACATGCGGATCCTGGTGCAGCTGCAGCGCCAGGGGCGGATGACCAATGTCAACCTGGCGGATGCGGTCGGGCTGTCCACCAGCCCCTGCCTGCTGCGGGTCAAGCGGCTGGAGCAGGCGGGCTACATCGCCGGCTACGGCGCCCATCTCAACCTGGCCAAGCTGGGCGAGACCGTCACCGTCTTCACCGAGATCACCCTGGCCGACCAGACGATGCCCTACTTCACCCGCTTCGAGGCGGCGATGCGCGGCCTCGAAGAGGTGATGGAATGCCACCTGGTCAGCGGCGGCTACGACTATCTGGTGAAGTTCGTCACCCGCAGCCTGTCGCATTACCAGGAGGTGATGGAAGGCCTGCTGGAGCGCCCGGTCGGGATCTCGAAATACTTCAGCTACATCGTGATCAAGACCCCGGTCCGGAAGACCGAACAGCCGCTGATGAGCCTGTTCGCCTAAAGTCAGTACGCCTGCCGGCGGTCGATGACGTGCTCCATCGGCAGTCCGTCGCGATGCCGGCGGATCGCGCGGATCACTTGGCGGGCCGCCGACTCCGGATGGGTGGCGCTGGCCACATGCGGGGTCAGCATCATGCGCGGATGCCGCAGCAGCGGATGGTCGGGGGCGGGGGGCTCGGTCGCCAGCACGTCGAGCATCGCGGCCGAGATCTGCCCGCTCTCCAGCGCGGCCAGCAGGTCGGCCTCGACCACATGCCCGCCGCGGCCGACATTGACCAGCCCGGCCCCGGCCGGCAGGGCGCCGAAGACCTCGGCGTTCAGCAGGCCACGGGTGGCATCGGTCAGCGGCAGCAGGCAGACCAGGATCTCGCAGGCCCGGAGGAACGCCGGCAGCGAATCCGGCCCGGCAAAGCAGTCGACGGCCGGGATCGCCTTCTCCGACGTGCTCCAGCCGCGGACGGAAAAGCCGAGGTCGCGCAGCGCCTCGGCCGCGGCGCGGCCGAGCACGCCCAGCCCCATCACCCCGACCGTGCGGTCGGCGCTGCGCCGCACCGGGCGCGGGGCCCAGCGGCCCTCTCGCTGGTCGGCGAGATAGGCCGGGATGTCCCGGTGCAGCGCCAGCACGGCGTAGAGCACGTATTCGATCATGGAGCGGGTGAGGTCCGGATCGACCATGCGCACGACCTGGACTCGCGGCGGCAGGCGGTCGAGGTCCAGATGGTCGACCCCGGCGCCCAGGCCGAACAGCACCTCCAGCCTCGGCACGGACCGCGCCAGATCCTCGGGCGGGATCCAGGTCACCAGATAGGCGGCATCCGACGATGGCGTGTCGGGCGACCAGACCTCCAGCGCGATGTCCGGCGCTTCCTCCCGGAACACCCGGTCCCAGACCGCGCCGCGGACCGGGTCGGATTTGTACAGCAGCGTCGCGCGGGGCATGATCAGCCCAGGGCCTGGTTGATCAGCCCGAAGATCCTCACGGAAGCCGGTGCTCCCGGCCGGTCGCCGCGCCGCATGGTGGCGACCGTATCGACCCGCGCCAGGCCGGCGGCGGTGAGGCGGTCGGCGAAGGCGTGGTCATCCGGCGTGTCGACCCGCAGGAAGCGGCCGGCATGCTCCTGCAGATGCGGCTGCAGCAGGGCGATCGCCGCCGCCTCGTCCGGTGCGACGATCGGGCCGACGGCATGGCCGCGGCCGAAGGGACGGCACAGGCTGAAACCCGCAAGCTGCCTCTCAATCTCATAGCCAAAGCCGACCGAACGGGCGGTGAGCGCGTCCAGCGCCGCCGACCGGTCCGCGCCGTAGGCCTCATGGTCGAGCTCGCGGATCCGCGGCCAGTCCTCGGCCGTGATCGGCCGCACCCGCCCGGGTGCGGCGACGGCCGGCAGCGGCTGCACCGGTCCCTGGTGCTGGTGGATCCGGCCGATCTCCCGGAAGCCCTCCGACCGGTACAGCCGCAGCCCCGCCGGGGTGGCGTTGAGCTGCAGCACGCGGTCGCCGGCCCGGTCGAACAGCCACTGCATCAGTCGCCGCCCGGTGCCCTTCGCCTGCAGCCGCGGCGAAACGATGATCATGCCGACCGTGCCGAAATCCGGGCCGAACGGCCACCACAGGGCCGAGCCGATCACCCGGCCGGCGCCGTCGCAGGCCACCACACCCTCGCCGACCTCATAGACGAAGCGCCAATCCTCCGGCCGATGCGCCCAGCCGACCTCCACGGTCAGGGCGTGCAGCGCCGGCAGGTCCTGCTCCGTCATCGGGCGCAAGGTCGGGGGAGGGGTGTCCTGGGTCATCACCGCTGTCTCTGGTCGGGCCGCGTGCTCTCAGCTTGCTCCGCCGATCCTGGCACGATCGGCCGAAAACCCGGCGGCGCACCATGCGGATGCACCAAAGCGGCCCGCATCCATGGCAGCATCTGCCGCGCCGCCCGGTCTAGCCTCAGACAGCAGGAGCGATGGGGTGGAGGACCGGCCGAACCCCCTTCTGTCATTGCCGGGCTTGACCCGGCAATCCAGGAGGTGTCGAGACCTTCTGGATGCCCGGGTCAAGCCCGGGCATGACAAGATGGGGAAGCCTTCCGTCACCTGATCACCCTCCCAACCAGTCTCAGGGAAACAGGACGTATCCCATGGCTCGTGTCGTCATCATCGGTGCCGGTATCGTCGGTCTGTCCGTGGCGCGGGCGGCGCTGAAGCGCGGGCACGACGTCCACATCCTCGAACAGGGCGAGGTGCCGAATCCGCACGGCGCCTCCTACGACCAGCACCGGATGATCCGCTACCATTACGGTGCGGCCGTCGGCTACACCCGCATGGTGGCGCCGGCCTTCGAGGCCTGGTCGCGGGTCTGGGACGACATCGGCAGCGAACAGTTCGAGGACACCGGCGCGATCGCGATCTCGCTGGAGGCGGGTGACTACGCCGCCCAGACGCTGGAGAGCTTCCGCGAGATCGGCATCGCGCACGATGTGCTGGACCGCGCGGCGGTGGAGCGGCTGTGCCCGCATCTGCAGCTTCCCGAAGGCGCCTGGGGCGTCGTCGCCTATCCCGGCGGGCCGCTCTTCGCCGGCCGCATCGTCACCGAGCTGGCGCGCTGGGTGGCGGATCACGGGGCCGTGATCGAAAGCGGCTGCCGCATTGCCCGCGTGGACCAGGAACGCGGCGTCGCCGTCCGGGCCGACGGCAGCGCGGTCGAGGGCGATGCCCTGGTGGTCGCCGCCGGCGCCTGGCTGCCGGCGCTGATGCCGGATCGCTACGGCGACGCGTCCACCTGGCGCCAGGGCTTGTGTTATGTCGAGCCGCCGGCCCGTTTCGCCCAGTCCTGGCGGGATGCGCCGGCCATCGTCACCCTCGGCGATCATGGCGGCTACACCCTGCCGGACCGCCGCGGCGCCGGCCTCAAATTCGGCCATGGCCCGCACCGGCGCCGCGCCCGGCCGGAGGTCGACGGCTTCGGCTCGGACCTCGCCGGCGAGGGCGAGGCGATCCTGGCGCCGTTCCGGCCCTATCTCCGCGATGCCGCGGACTACCGGCCGACCCGGATCCAGGTCGGCTATTACGTCCTCGACCCGTCGCGCCGCTTCCGGCTCGACACGGCCGGGCGCGGCCTCGTGGTCACCCATTGCGACGGCCAGATGTTCAAGTTCGGCCCGCTGCTGGGCGAGCGCATCGTCGCCATGTTGGACGGCGCCGAAAGCCCATCCGACCTCGCCCGCTGGGCCGCGGGATACTGATCATGCTCGATTTCGATCCCGCCGCCGTCGCCATTCCCGCCGGCCATTTCATCGATGGGCGCGTCGTGGCCGGGGAGGGTGAGGCGATCGGCGTTCGCCGCCCCTCCGACAGTGGCCTCTATGCCGACCTGCCGGTCGCCTCGGCCGATCTGGTCGACCGGGCGGTCAGCAACGCGGCCGAGGCGCAGCGGCGGACCGACTGGGCCACCCGCGCGCCGCGCGAGCGAGCCCGCGTGCTGCGTCGCTTCGCCGACCTGATCGACGCCCGGGCGCAGGAGCTGGGGCGGCTCGAGGCACTCGGCTCCACCCGGCCGATCGCCCAGGCCCTGGCGGTCGACGTCGCCTCGACCGCCGAGGGCTTCCGCTTCTTCGCGGAATATGCCGACAAGCTGGGCGGCGAGGTCGCGGCGACCCGCAGCGACAGCCTCGGCCTCGTGATCTCCGAGCCCTACGGCGTGGTCGCCGCGATCACGCCCTGGAACTTCCCGCTCAGCATGGCGTCGTGGAAGGCCGGGCCGGCGCTGGCCGCCGGCAACGCCGTGGTGCTGAAGCCGTCGGAGCTGACGCCGTTCTCGACCGTGCTGCTGGCGCAGCTGGCGGTCGAGGCCGGGGTGCCGCCCAGCATCTTCAACGTGGTCCAGGGTACCGGCGCGATCACCGGCGATGCGCTCTGCCGCCACCCGCTGGTCGGCAAGATCTCCTTCACCGGCTCGACCCGGACCGGCGCCGCCATCATGGCGGCCAGCGCCGCCAGCGGGGCCAAGCCCGTGACGCTGGAGCTCGGCGGCAAGAGCCCGCAGCTGGTCTTCGCCGACACGCCGAGCGCCGACCGCACCGCCCGCCAGGTCGCCGCCTCGATCCTCGGCAATGCCGGCCAGGTCTGCGTCGCCGGCTCGCGCCTGATCGTGCAGCGCCGGCTGCGCGACGAGATGGTGGAGCGGCTGGCGGCGCTGTTCGCCGAAGTGCGGCCGGGCCCGACCTGGCGCGAGGACACCAGCTTCTCGCCGATCATCTCGACGCCGCAGGCCGATCGGATCGACGGCATCGTCCGCCACTCCCTCGCCGCGGGAGCGCGCGCCGTGACCGGCGGCCGGCGAATGGCCGCGATCCAGGACGGCGCCTTCTACGAGCCGACGATCCTGACCGACGTGACCGACGACATGCCGGCGGTACGGGAGGAGATCTTCGGCCCGGTGCTGACGGTCCAGGCCTTCGACGACGAGGAGGAGGGGCTGGCCCTGGCCGACCATCCGGACTACGGCCTCGCCGCTGGCGTCCACACCGCGGATCTGGGCCGCGCCATGCGGGCGGTGCGCCGGCTGCAGGCCGGCACCGTCTGGGTCAACCGCTACGGCCGCACGGCGGACTTCATCCTGCCGACCGGCGGCTACAAGCGCTCCGGCATCGGCAAGGATCTCGGGCGCCAGGCGGTCGAGGCCAATCTGCGCCACAAGAGCGTGCTGATCGGATTCTGACGGGCCCGGCCGATCCGTCTCATTTCTGAAAAAATCTTTACATCTGGCGGATCGGATGACAGAAGAATTTTCATCCGGCCGCCCCGCGGCTTTCCGTTCCTTGCCCGATCCCGCATGGCCCAGGACCTGCCGCAGACCCTGATGAACCGCCTCGCGCAGAGCGTCGATTCGCTCTCGCCGGCGCATCGCCGGGTCGCGGATTTTGTCCTGGAGCACCCGTTCCGCGCCGCCACGATGGGGATCGAGGACCTGGCCGGCGCCGCCGACGTCTCCATCGCCACCGCCAACCGCTTCGCCCGCAGCCTCGGCTTCGGCGGCTTCCCCGAGTTCCGGGCCGAGTTGCTGCAGCAGTTCCAGCGCGCGCTCGCCCCGGTCGAGAAGCTGCGGGCGACGCAGCAGGGCGGTGGATCGGCCCACGCCGCGCTGCGCCGGTCGCTCGACGGCGTTTCCACCAATCTCGGCCAGGCCGCGGCCCTCCTGACCGACGAGGCCTGCGCCGGCGCGGTCGACCTCGTCCTGGCGGCGCGCCGGGTGGTGCCGGTCGGTCTCGGCATCAGCGCCGTCACCGCCCGCTTCCTGGCCGAGCTGCTGCTGCCCTACTGCCCTGCGGTCGAGGTGCTGGACGGCAGCGGCGGCACCGAGCGCATGGTCCGCCATCTCCTCCGCCTCGGCCCCGGCGACCTGCTGGTCCCGATCTCGGTGCCGCGCTATTCCCGCACCACCATCGATCTGCTGCGCCAGGCCAAGGCGCGCGGCCTGCGCATCCTGGCGCTGACCGACGGCCCGGCCTCACCGCTGGTGCCCGACAGCGACGCCGCCCTGTTCGGCCCGGCCGAGCACGACGTGCTGCACGGATCCTCGATCGCGGTGCTGGCGATGGCCGAGGCGCTGGCCGGCGCGATCGCCCGGCGCCGCGGCACCGTCGCCGGCGCGGCCGAGCTGATCGAGGAAATCAGGCCCTATCTTCTCGTCGAGGACGCCCCGACCACCGTCCGGCGTCCCCGCCCTCTTGCCCCGGAACGCCGACGATGACTCTCGCCTACTGGAACGGTTCGTATCTCCCTCTCGACGAGGTCAAGGTCTCGCCGCTCGACCGCGGCTTCCTCTTCGCCGACGGCGTCTACGAGGTGGTGGCGGTCTATGACGGCCGGATCTTCGAGCTCGACGCCCATCTCGACCGGCTGGCCCGCAGCCTCGCCGCCATTCGGATCGATCCGGGCCTCGACCGCGCCGCCCTCGCCGCGGTGTTCCAGCGCCTGGCGGAGACCGCGCCGCGCCCGGCCGCGACCATCTACATGCAGGTCACCCGCGGCGCCCCGGCCCAGCGCAGCCATGCCTTCCCGGCCGCGTCCCAGGCCAGCATCCTGGCCTTCGCCGGCGCGCTGAAGCGCCTCGGCCGGGCGCAGCAGGAGGACGGCTTCGCCCTGGTCTCGGCGCCCGACATCCGCTGGCTGCGCTGCGACATCAAATCGATCGCCCTCCTGCCCTCCGTCCTCGCCGCCCAGAACGCGGCCGAGGCCGGGGCTCTGGAGACGGTGATGATCCGCGACGGCCTCGTCAGCGAATGCGCCGCCAGCAACGTCTTCGTCGTCAGGGATGGGCGGGTGGCGACGCCGGCTGCCGACCACCGCATCCTCGACGGCATCAATCGCCGCTTGTCCATCCGCCTGGCCGAAGAGCTCGGCATCACGGTCGAGCAGCGCGACGTCACGGAGGCCGAGCTGCGATCCGCCGACGAGATCTGGATCACCAGCACGACCAAGGAGCTGGCGCCGATCGTGCGGCTGGACGGCGTCGCGGTCGGCGCCGGCCGGCCGGGGCCGGTGTGGCGGCGGGTGCGCGACGCCTTCGACCGCCTGGTCGGGCTGCCGGCATGACCGCGGCGGCGCCGCTGATCGAGGTCGACGGGCTGACGGTCGGGTTCCGGACCGAGGACGGCCCGGTCACCGCGGTCGAGGATCTCAGCTTCACGATCGCGCCGGGCGAGACGGTGGCGGTGGTCGGCGAATCCGGCTCCGGCAAGTCGGTCACCTCGCTCAGCCTGATCCGGCTGGTGGATTACGGCGGCGGGAAGATCACGCGCGGCGCGGTGCGGTTCCGCGGCCGCGACGGCGAGGTGCGCGACCTGGCGCAGGCTCCGGCCGAGGCGCTGCGGTCGCTGCGCGGCGACGAGATCGCGATGATCTTCCAGGAGCCGATGACGTCGCTGAACCCGGTCTTCACCATCGGGGACCAGATCTCCGAGGCGGTGATGCTGCACCAGGGCAAGGACGCCAAGGCGGCGCGGGCCGAGGCGCTGCGCATGCTGGAGCGGGTGCGGATCCCCGAGGCCAAGCGGATGCTCGACCGGCACCCGCACCAGCTGTCGGGCGGCATGCGCCAGCGGGTGATGATCGCCATGGCGCTGTCCTGCCGGCCCAAGCTGCTGATCGCGGACGAGCCGACCACGGCGCTCGACGTCACCATCCAGGCCCAGATCCTGCGGCTGATCCGCCAGCTGCAGGGCGAGATGGGCATGGCGGTGATGTTCATCACCCACGACATGGGCGTGGTGGCCGAGGTCGCCGACCGGGTCGTGGTCATGTACCAGGGCCGCAAGGTGGAGGAGGGGCCGACCGGACAGATCTTCGCCGCGCCGCAGCACCCCTACACCCAGGCGCTGCTGTCGGCGGTGCCGAAGCTGGGCAGCCTGCAGGGCCAGCCCCTGCCGGCACGCTTCCCGCTGGTCCGCGTCGACGGATCGAAGGAGCCGCCGCCGGCGCCGCAGGACACCGTGCGCGCCGGCAGCCCGCTCTTGGAGGTCGACAATCTATCGACCCGCTTCGACGTGCGCCGCGGCGTGTTCGGCCGGCTGGCCGCCCGGGTGCATGCGGTGGAGCAGGTCAGCTTCGGCCTGCAGCCCGGCGAGACCCTGGCCCTGGTCGGCGAGAGCGGCTGCGGCAAGTCCACCACCGGCCGCACCATCATGCAGCTCCTGGAGCCCTCGGCCGGCTCGATCCGCTTCGAGGGCCGCACCATGGCCGAGATGAAGGCGGAGGAGCGCCGGAAGCTGCGGCAGAAGATCCAATACGTCTTCCAGGACCCCTTCGCCTCGCTGAACCCGCGGCTGACCGTCGGTTTCTCGATCGCCGAGCCGCTGCTGACCCACGGCCTCGCGAAGGGCCGGGCGGTGGAGCAGCGCGTGGCCGACCTGCTGGTCCAGGTCGGGCTGCGGCCGGAGCATGCCAGGCGCTACCCGCACGAGTTCAGCGGCGGCCAGCGCCAGCGCATCTGCATCGCCCGCGCCCTGGCGTCGGAGCCGAAGCTGATCATCGCCGACGAGGCGGTGGCGGCGCTCGACGTCTCGATCCAGGCCCAGGTGGTGAACCTGCTGATGGATCTGCAGGCCCGGCACGGCCTGTCCTACCTGTTCATCTCGCACGACATGGCGGTGGTGGAGCGGGTCAGCCACCGCGTCGCGGTGATGTATCTCGGCCAGATCGTCGAGATCGGGCCGCGCCAGGCCGTGTTCGAGAACCCGCAGCACCCCTACACCCGCCGGCTGATGGCGGCGGTGCCGGTGGCGGACCCCACCCGGCGCAACCGCGACACCAGCCTGATCGAGGGCGAGATCCCGAGCCCGATCCGGGCCCTGGGCGACGAGCCGCTGGTACAGCCGCTCGAGCCCGTCGGGCCCGGCCATTTCGTCGCCCGCCACCGGGTCGGCGATTTCGGCTGAGCCGGCCCGATTGTGAATCAGAGGAAACAGAGGAGGATCACACAATGCAAAGCTGGAAACGGCACCTCGCCGCCTGCGCCGTGGCCGCGCTGATGGCGCTGCCCGGGGCGGCGATGGCCAAGCCCCTGGTCGTCGGCATTCAGGAGAACCTGACCGGGCTCGACCCGTCCAACATCAACGAGACGGCGTCGCAGGCGGCGACCCGGCTGTTCTACCAGGGCCTCTACGGCTTCGATCAGGACATGCAGCTCGTGCCGGTGCTGGCCGAAAGCTACGAGGTCGGCGACGACGCCAAGACCTACACCTTCCATCTGCGCAGGGGCGTCAAGTTCCACGACGGCACCGACTTCAACGCCCAGGCGGTGAAGATCAGCCTCGAGCGCCTGGCCAACCCCGACAACAAGCTGAAGCGCCAGTCGCTGGTGTCGATGCTGGACCATGTCGAGGTGGTCGACGACGCCACCGCCAAGGTGGTGCTGAAGGAGCCGTTCGGCGCCCTGGTCAACAACCTGGCCCATGCCGGGGCGATGATCATCAGCCCGGCGGCGCTGGAGAAATACGGCAAGGACATCGGCCGCAACCCGGTCGGCACCGGCCCGTTCAAGTTCAAGTCCTGGTCGGCCGACACGCTCGAGGCGGTGAAGAACGAGGCCTACTGGAAGCCCGGCCAACCGAAGGTCGACGGCGTCACCATCCGCAGCGTGCCGGAGAACGGCAGCCGCGTCGCCATGCTGCAGACAGGCGAGGCCCAGTTCATCACCCCGGTGCCGTCCGAGATGATGAAGGTGCTGGAGCGCAACCCGAACCTCACCATCGTCGACGCGCCGTCGATCGTGAACTGGTACGTGGCGCTGAACACCCATAAGAAGCCGTTCGACGACGTCCGCGTCCGCCAGGCGCTGAACTACGCGGTCGACCGCAACGCCTATTGCAAGGTGGTGCTGAACGGCTTCTGCGACCCGGCGGATTCGCCGATGCCGCCGAAGCTGAAGTTCTATGCCAAGCAGGGCGTCTGGCCCTATGACCCGGAGAAGGCCAAGGCCCTCCTGGCCGAGGCCGGCTATCCCGACGGCTTCGAGACCGTGCTGTGGTCCGGCAACAACACCACGGCCATCCGGGCGACCCAGTTCCTGCAGCAGCAGCTGGCCCAGATCGGGGTCAAGGCCCAGGTGACGCCGCTCGAATCCGGCGTCCTTTCCGACAAGGTCTGGGGCGTGCAGAAGCCCGAGGACGCGACGGTGCAGATGTATTACGGCGGCTGGTCGTCCTCGACCGGCGACGCCGACTGGGCGCTGCGGCCGCTGCTGTGGGGCAAGGGCTTCCCGCCGAAGCTGTTCAACGTCGCCTACTATTCCAACCCGGAGGTGGATGCGGCGCTGGAGGCAGCGGTCGCCACGGCCGACGAGGGCAAGCGGGCCGAGGCTTACGCCAAGGCGCAGTCCCTGATCTGGCAGGACGCGCCCTGGATCTCGCTCGGCGTCGACCACGTGCTGAGCGCCCGGAGCAAGGACCTGTCCGGCGTCTACGTGCTGCCCGACCGCGCCTACATCGTCGAGGACGCGGCGTTCCAGTAAGCCTGCGCCGCCCGCCCTCCGGCCCGGCCTGAGGGCGGGCGGCCTTCGGAGCCCCCATGCTGAACTATCTGATCCGGCGTCTCCTCGGCATCGTCCCGGTGATGCTGGTCATCTCCCTCCTGGTCTTCGGCTTCGTCCACATGCTGCCCGGCGATCCGGCGCGGCTGGTGGCCGGGCCGGACGCGACCGCGGAGGACATCGCCCTCGTGCGCGCCGATCTCGGCCTCGACCGGCCGTTGCCCGAGCAGTACCTGGCTTTTCTCGGCAATGTCGTGCGGGCCGATTTCGGCACCTCGCTGAAGACCCGCCGGCCGGTCGCCGACGAGATCGGCGAGCGGCTGATGCCAACGGTCTGGCTGACCGTGGTCAGCATGGTCTGGGCGGTGGCGGTCGGCCTGTTGATCGGCGTCCTGTCCGCGGTCAAGCGCGGCCGCTGGCAGGACTATGGCGGCATGGTGCTGGCCGTCTCCGGCATTTCCTTCCCGTCCTTCTGGCTCGGCCTGCTGATGATCGGCGTGTTCTCGGTCGATCTCGGCTGGCTGCCGACCGGCGGCTACGGCACCTGGCAGCATTTCGTCATGCCGTCGATCGCGCTCGGCCTCGGCGTCGCCGCGGTGATGGCGCGCTTCACCCGCTCCGCCTTCATCGAGATCTCGCGCGAGGACTATGTCCGCACCGCCCGGGCCAAAGGCGTGTTCGAGCGCGCGGTGATCTGGAAGCACACGTTGCGCAACGCGATGATCCCGATCATCACCATGGTCGGGCTGCAATTCGGCTTCCTGCTCGGCGGCTCGATCGTGGTCGAGACCGTGTTCACCTGGCCCGGCCTCGGCCGCCTGCTGGTCGACAGCGTGTCCTATCGCGACTACCCGGTGATCCAGGCCGAGATCCTGCTGTTCTCGATCGAGTTCATCCTGATCAACCTCGCCGTCGACATGCTCTACGCGCTCGCCAACCCGGAGATCCGCTACCGATGAGCGCCATCGCCACCCCCGTCGCGTCGGCCGGCGCGGAAAAGGTCCGCTCGCCATGGCGCGAATTCTGGCGCCGCTTCCGCCGGCAGAAGGTCGGCGTCATCGCCGGGCTGTTCCTGGTCGCACTGGTGGTCGTGGCCATCCTGGCGCCCTGGATCGCCCCCTACGACCTCGCCGCTCCGGATTACGAGCGGGTGCTCGAGGGGCCCTCCTGGGCCCATCTCGCCGGCACCGACGCCTATGGCCGCGACATCCTCAGCCGCATCGTCTTCGGCGCCCGCATCTCGCTCGCCGTCGGCTTCCTGTCGGTGACGCTGGGCGGCATCGCCGGCATCCTGCTCGGCCTGGTCAGCGGCTTTTACGGCGGCTGGGTCGACGGCCTCGTGATGCGCCTCTGCGACGTGCTGCTGGCCTTCCCCGGCATCATCCTGGCAATCGGGGTCATCGCCGTGCTCGGCCCCGGCATCGACAATGTGATCTACGCCGTCGCCGTGTTCAGCGTGCCGGTCTTCGCCCGGCTGGTGCGCGGCAGCACGCTGGCGATCAAGCAGACCGTCTATGTCGACGCGGCGCGGGCGATCGGCGTGCGCCACCGCCTGCTGATGCTGCGCCACATCCTGCCCGGCACGCTGCCCAGCGTGATCGTCTACTTCTCGATGCGCATCGGCACCTCGATTCTGACGGCGGCCAGCCTCAGTTTCATCGGCCTCGGCGCCCAGCCGCCCAGCCCGGAATGGGGGGCGATGCTGGCCGATGGGCGCAGCTATCTCGGCGTCGCCGACCACATCACCCTCTTCCCCGGCATCGCCATCTTCGTCACGGTGCTGGCCTTCAACCTGCTCGGCGACGGCCTGCGCGACGCGCTGGATCCGAAGCTGAAGACCTAGAGGGAGGCATCGGTGACGGCCCGTCTCGCCCGCGATTTCGGCCTGGTCTGCGGCACGCTGCCGACCGGGGAGCTCAACGCCATCACCGACGTGCCCGGCGTGCTGGTCGGCCATCTCAGCATGCATGCCGGCGACGTGCTGACCGGCGTCACCGCGATCCTGCCGCATGCCGGCAACCTGTTCCGGACCAAGACCCGCGCCGCGGTCGAGGTGATCAACGGCTTCGGCAAGAGCACCGGGCTGATGCAGGTGGCGGAGCTGGGGACGGTCGAGACGCCGATCCTGCTGACCAACACCTTCGCCGTCGGCACCTGCGCCACGGCGCTGATCCGCGCGGCGATCGCCGCCAACCCAGACATCGGGCGCGAGACCGGCACCGTGAATCCGGTCGTGCTGGAGTGCAATGACGGCTTCCTGTCCGACATCCAGGCCCTGGCGGTGACCGAGACCGACGCGCTGGAGGCAATCGCGGCGGCCACCGGCGGCCGGGCCGGGCAGGGCTCGGTCGGCGCCGGCACGGGGATGAGCAGCTTCGGCTTCAAGGGCGGCATCGGCAGCGCCTCGCGCCGGGTGAAATTCGACCGCACCCACCATCATCTCGGCGTGCTGGTGCTGGCCAATTTCGGCCGGGCCGGCGACCTGGTGCTCCCCGACGGCCGCCGCCCGGCGCCGCCTGCTGAGCCGACGCCTGAGAAGGGCTCGGTGATCGTGGTGATGGCGACCGACGTGCCGCTGGAGCATCGCCAGCTGCACCGCGTCACCAAGCGCTGCGGCGCCGGCCTGGCGCGGCTCGGCGCCTTCTGGGGCCATGGCAGCGGCGACATCGCGCTCGGCCTCTCCACCGCCGATCCGGTGGAGCACGACCAGAAGCGCGACCTGGTCCAGATCCGGGCGCTGAACGAGGCACGCATCGACCGGCTGTTCCAGGCCGCGGCCGAGGCGACGCAGGAGGCGGTGCTGAACGCGCTCTGCGCCGCCGGGCCCGCCATCGGCCGCAACGGGCACAGCCGGCCATCGCTGGCGGACTGGCTGGAGGCGGAGGAACGCAAATGAGGATCTACATCTCGTCGGATATCGAAGGCGTGGCCGGCGTGGTCTCGCCGCAGCAGGGCCAGCCGGGCAACGGCGAATACGAACGCGCCCGCCGGCTGATGACCGAGGAGGTCAACGCCGCGATCGAGGGCGCGCTGGAGGGCGGCGCCACCGAGATCCTGGTCAACGACGCGCACGGCCCGATGACCAACCTGCTGCCGGAGCTGCTGCACCCGGCGGCGGAGCTGATCCAAGGCAAGCCGAAGCCGCTCAACATGTTCGCCGGGCTCGATGCCGGCCATGCCGCGGTGTTCTGCCTCGGCTACCACGCCCGGGCGTCGGAGCAGGGCGTGCTGGCCCACACCACCAACGGCTTCGCCTTCCGCGCCGTAAGGCTGAACGGACGGCCGCTGGGCGAGGCCGGGATCTACGGCGCCTATGCCGGCAGCCTGGGCGTGCCGGTGGCGCTGGTCTCCGGCGACGACCGCTGCGTCGCCGAGCTGCGCGAGCATTTCCCGGAGGCGGAGTTCGTCCAGACCAAGCAGGCGCTGGGCAACCGCGCCGCCCGGTCGCTGCCGTTGCCGGCCGCCCGCGCGGCACTGCGCGAAGGCGCGGCCCGCGCCGTCCGCCGCGCCGGCGCGATCCCATCCTTCCGCATCGACGGCCCCTATACGCTGGAGCTGGAGATGGGCGGCCCCGCCCTGGCCGACCTTGCCGCCACCCTGCCGCCGGCCGAACGGCGCGACGGCGTCACCGTGGCCCTGCCCGCCGGCAGCGTCGCCGACGCCATCCGCTGGATGAACGCCGTCTCCGCCATGTCCGCCTTTTTGCGTTGACCCTCGAGGCTTCCATGACCGACCCATCCCGCGCCGTCCTGGCGATCCATGGCGGCGCCGGCACCATCCGTCGCGACTCGCTGTCGCCGGAGCAGGAGGAGGCCTACCACCAGGGCCTGCGCACGGCGCTGCGCAATGGCCATCTCGTCCTGGCGGCCGGCGGCTCGGCGCTCGACGCCGTCACCGCCGCGGTGATGGCGCTGGAGGAGGACCCGTTGTTCAACGCCGGCCGCGGCGCCGTCTTCACCAGCGCCGGCGAGACCGAGATGGACGCGGCGGTGATGGACGGGCGCGACCGGCGCGCCGGCGCCGTCGCCGGCATCTGCGGCCCGCGCCATCCGGTCCTCGCCGCCCGCGCGGTGATGGAGCGGACCGAGCATGTCCTGCTGGCCGGGGAGGGCGCGCGCCGCTTCTGCCGCGAGGCCGGGCTGGAGCACATGGACGCGTCCTGGTTCCGCACGGAGAGGCGCTGGGCGGCGCTGCAGGAGGAGCTGGAGCGCCGCCGCCAGGCCCTGCCGGACGACGGCGACCCGGCGCGCCGGCACGGCACGGTCGGCGCCGTGGCCCGCGACGCCGCCGGCAACCTCGCCGCCGCCACCTCGACCGGCGGCATGACCGGCAAGACCCCGGGCCGGGTCGGCGACAGCCCGGTGATCGGCGCCGGCACCTGGGCCGACAACGCCACCTGCGCCGTCTCCGGCACCGGCCATGGCGAGGTCTTCATCCGCTACGCCGCGGCGCATGAGATCGACGCCCGCATGCGCTGGGCCGGGCAGGGGCTGGAGCAGGCGGCCGAGGATGTGGTGCAGGCGCTGCTCGCCCCGGCCGGCGGCTCCGGCGGCCTGATCGCGGTCGACGCCCAGGGCCGCGTCGCGCTGCCCTTCAATTGCGAGGGCATGTATCGCGGCGTGATCGGGGCCGACGGCGTCCTGCGCACCGCGATCCACCGCGAGGCCTTCCGGGTCGAGGCCGCTTAGGGCAAGGTCCGGCGTGAACAGGAGGACATGATGGCGGTCGATTCGGGCAAGAGGCTGGCGGCGCTGCGCGCAAAGATGCGGGAGGCGGGCGTCGACCTCGTCGCGCTCGGGCCCGGGTCGCACATGCAATGGGCGGCCGGCTTCCATCCGCATGCCGATGAGCGGCCCTGCCTGCTGCTGATCGGGCCGGAGCGGGAGGCCTTCCTGATGCCGGTGCTGAACGCCGAAGGCTCGCGCGAGGAGACGGCGATCGCCTTCCACACCTGGGATGACGCCGACGGGCCGGACGCGGCGCTGGCGGCCGCCCTGGCCGATGTCGGCGCGCCTGGCGCGGCCCATGTGGTGCTCGACGAGACCATGCGGGCCGATTTCGCGCTGCTGCTGCTCGGCGCCCTGCCCGGGGCGCGGCACAGCTTCACCGACAGCACCATCGGCGCCCTGCGCATGCGCAAGGACGCGGCCGAATTCGCCAAGCTGAAGATGAATGCCGGCATCGCCGACCGCGCCATGCAGGCCGCCTTCGCCGCGGCCAGGCCCGGCATGACCGAGCTGGAGCTGGCGGCGGTGATCAAGGCGCACTTCACCTCGGAAGGCGCGTCGCCGGCCTTCTGGATCGTCGGGGGCGGCGGCAACGGTGCCTTCCCGCACCACCAGACCGGTGGGCGCCGGCTGGAGGAGGGCGACGCCGTGGTCGTCGACATCGGCGGCCGCAAAGGCGGCTTCCCCAGCGACATCACCCGCATGGTCGCGATCGGCCGCCCGCCGGAGGGCTACGGCCAGATCCACACTATCGTCGAGAAGGCGGTGCAGGCGGCGCTCAAGGCCGCGAGGCCCGGCGTGCCGGCGAAGGAGGTCGACGCCGCCGCCCGGCGCGTCATCGCCGATGCCGGCTACGGCGAGTACTTCGTCCACCGCACCGGCCACGGCATGGGCATCGACGGTCACGAGCCGCCCTACATCACCGCCACCTCCGAGACGGTGCTGGAGGAGGGCATGGTGTTCTCGATCGAGCCGGGCATCTACATCCCGGGCCGCTTCGGCATCCGGCTCGAGGAGATCGTGATCCTGCGCGAGGACGGGCCGGAGATCCTGTCCTCGCTGCCGCGCGACCTGCACGTGGTGCGGGTCTGAAGGAGCGGCGCCTGCCTCTCCCTCCGATCGACGCCATATCAGAGGGAGGCGAAGGAAGGAGGCCGCCCTGCAACCCGACCTGTTCGGCCCGCCGCTGCTCGCCGGCCTGTCCACCGTCGAGGACATCGTCTCGGCGGAGGAGGAGCGGCGGCTGACCGCGGCGATCGACGCGGCGGGGCTGTCGCCCGCTGGCGCCGCGCTCTGCCTACCACCTGTCCGGGGAAGCTCGGCACGAATGGGAGCACAGCATCCCGGAGATGGAGGCGACGCGCTGGTCGGTCACCTTCCGCAGCCTGTCCGGCCGGCAGCGCTGAAGCCCGTCAGCCGAACGCCACCAGCTCGCGCAGCTGGTCGAACTCCGCCACGATCGGCGCGCCCGCCTCGTTCGGCTTCACCGTGTCGTCGCGGATAACCTGGACCACGTGCACGCCGGCCTGCCGCGCTGCCGCGACCTCGCGCGGATTGTCGGTCAGGAACAGGATGCGGTCGGGTGCGGCGCCCAGATCGGCCGCGATCTTGAGGTAGGACTCGGCCTCAACCTTGGCGCCGATGTCGGTGTCGTAGTGCCGGCCGAAATAGGACCGAAGGTCGCCGCGGTTGGAGTTCTGGAAGAACTCGACCTGTGCCTTGACCGAGCCGGAGGAGAAGATGTGCATCGGCACGCCGGCCTTTCGCCAGCCCTCCAGCGCCGCATGGGCGTCGTCGTAGATATGCCCCTTGAAGGCGCCTTCCCTGTAGCCCTCCTCCCACACCAGCCCCTGCAGCAGCTTCAAGGGCGGCACCTTCTGGTCGGCGTCCTGCCAGGCGATCAGCGCGGCGACCGGGTCCTGGCCGGGCCCGGTCCGCTCCGCCGTCTCCCTCAGCGCGCGCCGCACCACCGGATGGTCCGGGTGCCCGGCGACGAAGGCCGGGATCCGTTCCCGCGCGAAGGGGTACAGCACGTCCAGCACATAGCGCTGCGAGCTGATCGTGCCCTCGATGTCGAGCAGGATCAGGTCGATCGGGTGGGTCTGGAAGGTCAGGGTCATCTCGGTCTCTCAGGCCGTGCGCGTGGCCGCCACGATATCGGCTATCGTCCGGAAACGCTCGGGCTCCGTCAGCATGCGGCGGGCCAGCAGCACGGTGCGGCGCTCGCAGGCGGCGCGGCGGTCCGGGTCGGCGATGCGCAGGAAATCGGCGACATGGGCGTAGCTGAACACCCGGCGGATCATCTTCAGCGCGGCGAAGCCGACCATGTCGGCGAAGATCTCCGCCTCCAGCGTCTCGTAGTCGCCGCGCAGCAGGGCGGCCGAAGCGGGCTTCGGGAACAGGTCGTCGTGCCAGGCGTCGCCGCCGCCCTCCGTTTCCCACAGCTGGCGGAAGGTGCGGCTGAAGCTGTCCCACAGCAGCCCCGGCTGCTGCAGCAGCCATTCGGCCATGGCGGCGCGGTCATCCGCTGGCGTGGCGTGGCCGGGTTGGCTCAGGTGGCTGATCAGGATGTTCGCCAGATAGGCGCCGAGGTCGAAGCCGATCGGGCCGTACAGGGCGAATTCCGGGTCGATCACCTTGGTGTCCGCCTCGGTCACCATGATCGCCGCGGTGTGCAGGTCGCAATGGATCAGCGCCTGGCCCGTGGTCAGGAAGCGCTGGGCCAGGCGGCTGGCGGCGCGCTTGAGCTCGACATCCTCGCGGAAGCCATGGGCCAGGTCGTCCAGCTGCGGGCTGGTCCAGGAACTGCGGGGGTTGTCGCGATAGGCATCCTGGAAGATCAGGTCGAGGGTGATGCGCTGCAGCTCGACCCCGGCGGCGAAGCGGGCCTGCCACTCCCGCACCCGCTCCAGCGGCTGGTGGAACGGCGAGGTGCGGTAGCAGGCGCGGGCGACGAAGGCGCCGATATCGGCCGAGACCCGGGGGAAGCGCCGGCCCTCGATCAGGGCATAGCGCAGCGTCTCGTGCGGCGTCAGCAGCTCCATCGCCAGGATCTGGCGGCCGGGATCGTAGTGGTGCAGGCGCGGCAGCGCGCCCTCCGCCAGCGGCCCGACGATGGCGAGATAGGACTGCTCGAAGAAGGCGCGGTTGTCCGGCAGCGGCCAGCTCTCGCCGGCGTGGCGCACCCAGGGCAGGGCCTGCTTCAGGCACAAGCCGCCAGCCGGGCCGCGGACCAGGAAGACGACGTTGAGGAAGCCGTCGCTGGCCTCGCGCAGGTCCCAGCCCTCCGGGGCGCCGCCGAGGATCGCGGCCAGGTCGGAATGGGCGGCGAGATAGGCGCGGGCGGCTTCGGTGTCGAGAGCGCGGGTCATGGCATGGGTTCCTGGCAGCCCTGCTCTTGCCTCTGAGGACCCCCTCCCCCTAGCCCCCTCCCGCGAGGGGAGGGGGGACTCAACAAGATTGATCGGGAGGCGAAGCGGCGCGGCCTGTGCCGATGCGAGAGC
>NZ_JBHYMS010000076.1:0-30099 GCF_042743185.1 Inquilinus sp. NPDC058860
CCCACCCGTCAGGGTGGCCGGCGGAGCCGGCGCGGAGCCACGCACAGGCCCGCAGGGCCGAGCATGGCGAGCGGGGTTGCCCTCACCGAGCACCCCGGCACTCGTCTCTGGTCAAACCGTCTCGTGCAGTTCAGGCCCCTAGGGGTGTTGCGTACGATCCCAAGGTGCGCGGAGGATGCCGCGCCAGGGGCGGCGGCAAAGGCCGACCGCGGCTAGCGGGCGGCGCCGTGTCGATGCCGGGCGGAGAGGTCAGTTTGCGCGTGCAAACCCAATCTAGTCTTGGGGGGTCTATGGCAGGATAGGCTTGTCGCCAGCAATGTAACACACTATTCTCGTTCGGATGGCTCACATCACGCTGCGCTTGCCAGACGATCTCGCTGTGAAGTTCGACAGCTTCGCCTCAAAGAGCGGCGGGCGATCGAAGACGCTGCGTCGAATGATTGAGGCCGTCACCGGCTCTGAGCCTTCGGTCGAGGCAGCTCCGCGTGGGCATTCGGAGAAGGTCACAATCCGGCTGAAGTCGGTCGACCTGGCCAGGCTTGACGAGCAGGCCGGGGACGCGGGGATGAGGCGAACGGAGTGGATCGCGGCCCGGGTCCGCGAAGCTCTTCACGCGCGGCCACAGTTCTCCCGAGAGGAGCGCCTGGCGCTAGTGAATGCGCATCGCGAGATTCGGAAGATCGGGGTGAATATCAACCAGATCGCGCACGCGATGAACGTCGCCGTGATGCCTGGGTCGTCGGTGCTCGACAACGAGATTGCCGCCGTGAAGGACTGCCATACGGACATCATGGAGATCGGTCGCCGGCTGCTGAAGGTCGCCGCGGGACGCGCGGACGCAGTGAAGGGGAGGGGCGGCGAGAATGGCTGAGTTCGTCACGCCCAAGGGCTTTCAAGACAATTGGCGGCCGCCAGCTGGGAGCCGCGTGCTGCAGCCGCAGCGTCCGGCCCCGAGCGGGAGCGGCCGAGCGGATCAAAGCCGGCTCGCCCGGATTGCGCGCCGGGCGCCGGAGGCGATGGTGAAGATCACCGGCCGCAAGCGGGACGGTGCCCACGTTCAGAGCCATCTTGAGTACATCAGCCGCAACGGCAAGTTGGAGCTCGAGGAGAATACTGGCGAGCGAGTGGGCGGACGTTCGGGAGTGCGCGAGCTCGGCGACCGGTGGGACGACGCCAACCAAGCGGACGTGGAGCGCCGCCGCACTGGCTCGGCCGCGATCTCGATGATCCTGTCGATGCCGGCGGGGACCGATCCCGACCGGCTCCGGGAGGCAGCGCGGGCCTTCGCTCACCACACGTTCAGCGAGAACTATGATTACGTGATGGCGCTGCACACGGACGTGAAGCATCCCCATGTCCACCTGACAGTGCGCACCGCGGGGCACGACGGGCGCCCACTCAATCCTCGCAAGGCCGATCTGGATGCGTGGCGGCAGTCTTTCGCGCGCGAGCTGCGGGCGAGGGGCATCGAGGCCGAGGCGACGCCTCGGCGGGCCCGAGGCAAAGTGCAAAAGGCGGAGCGCGGCCCGATCCGACAGATGCGGGATCGAGGCGTCACCCCGCAGACCGTGCGCTCCGCGCATCTTGAGGTAGGACAGGAGTTGACTGGTCGGAAGAAGATCCCGACGCGCCCTTGGGAGGAGAACATCGTCAGGCGGCAACAGACGATCCGTCAAACCTACCTGGCGACTGCGGGCGCGCTGGCACTCTCACCTGACGCCGAGGATCGGCGCCTCGCGGAGGATGTACGAAAATTCGTGGCGGGGATGCCACCCATCGAGACCCGCCGCCACGCCATAGCGCGAGAGATGGGCCCCGAGCTGCGGAAGGAGTTTGGCCGCGGGCTGGATCGCAGCCCCGACCGCGATTCCGGTCGATCTCGCTAAGAAGTTTGCGCATGCAAACTCTGGTGGGCGCCAGGTTTGATACGCGGCCTACCATCGACACGATGCCGACAGTGTCGCGTCGCCGACCCGACCTATTGAGCGGGATCTCGACGTTTGCCGGCCTGGTTCTGCACGGTAGGCTTGACCGGCGGCTCCTCCGCGCGGCCCCCTAGGACGACTCGCAAGCCGCCAATTCCCGGCGGGAGGTCCGTCGCTCGTGGGCGCGTTGTCGCCGGCAAGCGTGAGACGCAGCTGGTGAAGGATCCGGCCGGTATGGAGGAATGGTGGTGAGCGTCGTGCCCTTCCATCGCCGGCGCCGACAGCAGCGGCCGCGGCTCAGCACGACAACGCTCAAGGGCATAATCGCTCTAGCGCTCGTAGGCGGAAGCGCGCTTGTGGGCTATGACGCCTTCACAGGTCAGCGGCTGCATGTGGTCGACGGCGACACCTTCGATCTGGATGGCGAGCGCATCAGGGTCTGGGGCATCCAGGCGCCGGAGATGCGTGATCCCGGTGGTCAGGCGGCCAAGGCAGCGCTCAAGCGCATCCTGGTCGCCCCGGTGAGTTGCGAGCGGAAGTATCTCGACCGGCATCAGCGCACGGTGGCAAGGTGCTTCAGCGACGGCCGCGACATCGCAGCGGAGCTCGTATTGCAGGGCTTCGCCGTCGACTGGCCGTATTACAGCGGGGGATATTATGCGCGGATTGGCGAAGGCGGGATTACTCGGTAGCGCGCTTGCGCTCTCGTGCGGAGTGGCTTCAGGGGCGGATAGGGCGATGATGCCTAAAGAGGGCTGCTTTGGAGCCTTCTATGCGACCAGCCGAGCATACTTGATCCATGCGCAGGGGCTCGCGCTTCTGAGGCGCAGCGTAGGCGGCCTTAACGCGACTCAACAGGCCACCACGAACAGCGTCTTCAATGCGTTCGACTTGGTGATCGAGAGCTCCACGTGCAGCGTGGGAATATGGAACGACTTCAAGCAATGCGCCGTGACGGCGATGCAGTCGACGGATATCACCACGACCGCGGGCTATGAGATGGTCGCTCGCGACTGTTACGACCGGTTCTCCAGCGTCTATGGGCAGTAGGGCGAGAATGCGTAAGCGGGGAAGCGCTCTTGCGCTTATCAGCGTGATCGCCTTATGGGGGCGGAGCGCAGACGCGCAGATCTCACCCACACCAAACGGCTGTAACTGGGCATTGTCCGCGGCAGCCGAGACATACATCGATTGGCGCTCCTTGCTCGACGAAGAGGGAGGCACAAAGGCGCCGGGCTACCAGTGGGACTATTTCATCGGCGCTGAACGGACCATCGCGACGATGGTCGAGCGTATGGGGTGCGACACGGCGCTTTGGGAGCGGCTCAAGAGTTGTCTGTTGGAGGAGCTCGCCCCGAGCAAGGGCGAAATTGAGGGCAGGTTGGTGGCCACCTACAACCTGTGCCGCGAGAGGGAGCTCGGGTTGAAAGAGGGCGAATAGCAAGGGTGCCGTGGTGACGTGGGATAGCGGGGAAATTGTGAGCCGCGGCACTCGTTCGGTCCCGGATAGTCGCCGCGAGGCGCGCCAGGCGGTATGAGCCGGCTCGATGACATAGGTCGCAGCGGACGCGCACGACCACATAGGGGTAGGCGGACAGCCGCTTGGGGGCCATTCCGGGAGCTTGGTCACGGTCCTGACTCGACATTGGGCATCGGCCGAGATTAGAACAGAATGAGAACTCAGCAAGGAGCCGGCGGCGCATAGCTGGACGGCCGAACGGCCGATTGCCAAGCTGGTGCCGCCGCAGTCGGGGGAGGCCTGCATGTGCTACGCGAAATCGATGAGGAAAACCCGGGACGAGCTCGCCGACCTCGCCCGCTATCTCGACGTCGACATTGAGAGCGACTGGCCGCAGATCGAGCCGCGGTACATGATCCGGGCTCCGAAGCGCGCCGTCATCCTGCACCAGGCCGGTGAGAGCGAAGCCCTCGCCGCCGAAATCGCCCTCTGGGATCTGGTTCCGCCCGGCGGGGGAAAGCCGTTTCTGCGAGCCAACGCCCAGGCGGAGGGGCTGGCGAAGACCTGGCCGTGGTCAGTGCTGCTCCGTGATCGCGAGCGGAATTGGAGATGCATTTCGCCCTGCGATGGATTCTATGAGCCGGAGAAGCCCGCCAGGGCCAAGGGGACCGTGCCGTGGTCCTACTACGAGCGCAAGGATTCGGGCTTGTTCTGGCTGCCGGGTTTGTGGAACGAGACCCCGGGCCCGGACGGCAAGCCGATGGCGTCCTATACGATCTTCACGACCGCGGCCAACAGCGTGCTGCGGGTTCACGATCGGATGCCGGTCATGCTCGACGCCGCCGCGGCCCGGCGCTGGGTGCTGGATCCGGAGCCGCCGCTAGACCTGCTGCAGCCCTACCCGGCCGAGCTGATGCACGCCTGGCGCGTCGGCGACGAGGCGAAGAACCCCGGCGGCCGCGATCATCCGGGGTTGATCGCGCCTGTCCCGGAGACGGCCACTGGCTCGCTGCTGTAGCGCCGATCGCCGGCGGCATCGCGGCGAAAGGAAGAGGGCGGCCAAGTGGCCGCCCTCGTTGATGGTGCAACCGATCCTCGCCCCTACGATCTGCCGTCGCGGTAGATGAAGAGCTGTCGAGGTTGGTCACGCTCTGAAGTGAAGATGATGCCGAACATGAAGGGGAGCATCGTCACCAGGCCAATGCCCAGGAACACCCAGGCAAGGACAGCCTTCGCGCCAAAGAGCGCAAAGCAGCCGCCGACGACGGCCGCGGCGATCGCGATTATTATCAACAGCCTCTTCATGGGTCGGCCTCGTTCAAGCGAAAGAATCTTACACGACCTCATCGGGTTTCGCGAGACCTTCAAGCCATGTGGCTCGGATGGTCGGCCAGTGGCCGCGGAGCTCAGCAGCGTACCGGGCTGCCCGCCCGAAAGTCTCAGCAGTCGGCCGAACCAAGTCCGGATCGTCCGGATGGACCTCAAGGCCCCATTCGATCAGCGTGGCCGCCGGCTCCCCGGGGCAGCCTGCAGCGTGTCGGCAGATCCACCGCTCATCCGGCCTTAGGCCGCGCAGGGCGCATTCGGGCACCTTGAGGAGTGGGCCGAAACCACCTGGAAGATCGGGTTGGTATGGACACCAGTCGACCATGACATCGCCGGCGATCGACATGCCGCGGGTGCCTGCTGGCCAAGCGCCGATCGGTGCTCTGAGTGCGGAATCGATGAAGAGGGTCATGCGAGGTGGGGGAGAGGACGGTTTGCACTTGGAGATGCCGCCAGGCGCGCTCCGGAGCCCGCTGACGGCCGTTCTCGGTTTTCGGCGACTTATCGCGTGCGCTCCGGCTCCGGCCGCTCCTGGGCCTTCTGTGCGATTTCTGCCGCCTTCTCCTTCACGGGCTCTGCCACCGTGGCCGTCGGGAAGGTTTTTCCCTGTTCGATCTTTTGTGCCATCGCCTCGCGCGCAAGGTCCATGAACTGTCGGCGCTTCTGAGGATCTTCAATCTGCTGAACGATGGACTCGATAACCTTGAGCTGGCTTTGGGCGCCGACGAGATCCTTATCGCGGGCGAGCTCCGAGGCCGGCGCTTCGCGGAGCTTAGCGGCTGTGATCTCCCAGCGGTTCCGGTGGACCTCGCGAGGCTCCACGACCTCCTTGCCGGTCTGGGGATCGACCGTTCTGACGTTCTTCAGCACGCGGTCAACGCCTTCGCGGCGGAGCTCAATGGTGTCGCCGATCTTCGCGCCGGAGTCCTTGAAGGTCTCGGCGATCCCGACTCCCCATACCTCATGGCGCTGCCCGTTCTTTCCCTCAAGCACGATGAAGGAGGACAGCTCCTTCTTCGGATCGTGCTTGTAGCGGTCAACCCCGACGTCGAGCACCTTTCCGACGAAGCCCTTGTCGTAGTTGACCCGCTCGGGCTTGTCGCCGCGGCTCGCCACCACGTGCTCATTCGAGACGACGAGACGAGGCGCCTGACCAAGGGCACGGGCATGCGCGAGCCGGTGTAGAGCAGATGGAGCATTTCCATCGGCTCGCTGAAGACCAGGCCGTCATCCCGTTCATAGAGCGTCAGGCGCCGCGGCCGGTACGGTCGGAGCAGTTTTTCGGCCGTGAGGGCGGCGCTCTGCAGTCGCTCGATGTCGTCGCCGACATCGTCGTCCGAGCGGTCCTTGCCGAGCCAGCGTTGCACGATCCCGGCGACGCGCTGTAGCGGCTCGTGGGGCGGGCGCAGGACGAGCGTCAGATAGAGCTCGTTCCGATACAGTCGGTGATCCGTGATCCGGGCCTTGTAGGCCGCGTCGAGATCCCGGGCGAACTTCGATCGGAAGTCCCCGGCGGGATAGGTTCGATCCTCATAGTGGATGGCGTGATGCCAGAGGGCTAGGCGCGGATGTGCGAGATTCCGCCACGCTGTGTTCAAGCCCTCGTGGAGACTATCAATGTTCGTGGGATCTGTGGTTTCGAAGGAGATTCCGTCGAGACGAAAGATCATCATGAGTGCGGTCGAGTCGAGCGAGAGAATGTCGTCGGTGACATGCCGCACATAGGGAAGATACTGTGGTGGCTCGACTTCCTTCTTTCGGACCTTCAGCAGATCATCCATCAATCCAGTCCTTGTGCGAATAGGACCGCCACTGCCTCAGGGGCGACACAGTCGCGCCGCCCCAAAAGGCATTGGTCTTGTGCCGCCATCGCGTGTTCGAAGCGCAGAAAATCACCCGGAAGGCGTTCGGGTCGTACTTCGTGATCGCGCGACAGATGCCGCCGAACAGGAGGGCGAGCGGGAGGAAGCCCAGTAGACTCCCGAAGAAGAATGGCGAGAGAAGGCCCGCCAGCATCACGCTCACCCCCACCGCCTCAATGGGAATGCCGGCATAGAGGGCGGGCCGGGTGCACGCCAAGAACAACGGATCCTCTGACCGGCGGTAATCCATCGATCAGCTGCCCAGGATCATGCCGGCGAGCTCGGCGGCCGACCCGACGACGACGATGCCGATGACGGTAATCGCCGCCCGTCGCAGATCGAGCATTCCGAGGAGCCAGCCTATCGCCGTGATGATGATCGCGAGAGTGGCGAGCGCTAGGATGGTCGAGCCGCCGAAGACGTTGTTTATGATGTTGTTCAGCGCCCCCTGGAAGGTCTGCGCTGCTGCCGGCTCTGCCAGGCCGAAGACCATGGACATGGTCATCAGGGTGATGGCGCACGCTTGACGGAGGGTCTGCTTAGGCCGCGTCAGCTTGGGAAGCTTCAATGCTCATCTCCTAGTGGTACTGAGGGATATCTCCCCGGCGTACCGGTACTTGTTTCGACATCGGCCAATGGCCGCATCCATAGACCTGTAGAGCTTCAGTGATTTGAGGTATGTGAGGATGACGAAGTCACCGTCACGATCGCTGAGGCCTAAAGTCAGGGAGTAGCCGTCGGCCCTCTCGGTGATGTGAACCTTGGTGACGGACGCGCCTTTCTTGAGTGCGTGGGTCACCATGCGTTCGGTGAGTTCCTTCGGTCGGAATTTTGGTGGGGCACCTCCCTCAATTCTTGTCGCGGAAGAGGACAACCCCGGCGCTTTGGCGCTCCCGGTTGAATGGGTCCCACGAGGACTTTTCTTCTGTTTTGACGGCATCGCCTTCACGACTTGTCGGGTCCGTTGCGACTACCTCGGACGCGACACGCGGCGCGCCAGGTGGAAGCTGGACGCCGTGAAGTGTGACCGAGCCGTCCGCCTGGGTGGCGCGTTCGAGCTCGATCGCGGGCACTACCTCGGTCGCGGCCGAGAGCACCCGCGCAACATAGCCGTTTCGGAATCCCTTCGTGGTGTTGCCGGTGTTGTAGGCGGAGAACGCCATCTGAAGCGCTTCCTGCCCCGGCTGACCGCTCTCGTCGACCGATTGGGTGTAGCCATCCTCCAGGACCTTGGCGGCCGCGCTCAGGTTCTTACAGGGGTCGAAGGCGTCGGCGACGGTGAGGTCAAGCCAGTCGAGGTTGCGGCTGTTGATCTGGCCGATGCCGAGATCGACGCTCTTGCCATCGGCGATGGCCGAGCTCGCGATTTCGACAGCCTCCTCAGGTGACCGCGGGTATCGGGCCCCCTCGCCGTTGATGTTGATCGCGAGCGTGTTGAACTTGCTTTCCGTCTGAACGACCGCCGCGAGCGTCGTCGGAGAGACAGTCGGAGCACAGGCTTGCGCAAGCTGCAGGAAGGTGGCGAGTTCGAGGATCATCGCCGGTCAGTGCAGCTTGAACCAGACGCGCTGCGTCACCGGCTGACCATCGGCGCCGGTGTAGCTGACATCCACATAGTTCGGCGTCGGGTTGCGCTCGGCCTTCTTCTCGAGCGGCTCATCCCGGCAGACCTCAGTCTCCCTATCGCCGCGGGACTGCTGAGTGCAGACCCTGTGCGTTTGTGTCAGTGATTGGCAGACATTGCCTCCGAACAGGGCGCCGGAATTCTTGAGCTTCCAGCCTTCCTCGCATCGGAAGAGCTGGATACCCATCCCGGAGCTCGACACGCCACCGGTCGAGCAGCTTGGGAAGGACCCGCCAGACTCTAAGACATTGTAGAGCCGCGTTATGGGCGGAACGCACTCTGAGTACTGCGTCGCACCCCCCGGATTCGAGAGGCACAGCAGAACCTCGCACCCCCATTCGCTCGCTTCGGCTTTGTGCCCGGCTGCGAGGCCGATTAAGGCGGCAGCAGCGGACGAAAGCAGCACTTTGCGCACGCCACACTCCTTGCTCTGTGGTCGTATAGACCTATAAAAACGACTATGGCGGGTTAACCAATGCTGCTCGCGAGGCCCCTGTGAGATGCGGCGCGTGCGAGCTCTGACGATCAGTTTCGGTCTGTCAGCAGCAGCTAGCTATCCCGCCTCAACCCCGGATGACGGCCAACGCCTCCTCGATCGTCCGAACGGGCGTTCGGTCGCCGAAGGCCGGCTCAACCACAAAGCCATCCTCGATCGGATAGATGATCAGCTCCGGCGACATGCCCTCATCCCGAGTGCCCAGGGGCCCAAACACCTCCAGGACCCGCGGCGGAGCATCGTCGAAGGACACAGGTATCGCGACCAGGCCGCATTCATGCCACGTCGCTGTCCACTCCTCCGCCGTCTTCAGCTCGGCATCGGATAGGAACCGGTCTGGCGGCATACAGCTGACAGCCTCCTCCGGGTTCTCCATCCACCTGCGGAAGAGACGGGGCGTTACCGCCCTGGCCGCTGAGACTTCCTGCCTCGTGAATCCCATCACGTTCTCCTAATAGGGAATTTTACCTCTTCCCTGTGCCTGCATTTTTCATATTTTGTGGAGCACGATCTCGGATCGCGCAAGGGAAAAAGTTGGAAAATGCGATGAAAAATGACCTTCAGAACGCTTGCCGCTGGCGTCGCAAGGACGTAAAGGCTCTTTAGGAATGCGAACGCCACCAAGAAATGGTGGCCCAAAAGGACGAGCGCAGCCTGTACATCTGCATAGCCAGAATGATGTCTAGCAATTTAGCAAAAGCGGAGCTGTCGGACCGAGATGCATCAGGTAGTCAAGCGACCCATCCTCTCCGCCTTTGGACGTTCCGCTTCCGCAACAACTGCTGCCGGCATGTGCATAGCAGCACTTGGGGACATATCTCCAACACTGCTGATAGTCTTTTGCGGCGGCAAGCTGAATGAGATGGAGGTGCTGAGGACCTTTCGGGCCCGATTTGGGAATATCCCGGTAGTCGGGGGAGCTGGGGCTGGAGCAATTGCGACAGGAAAATTTGGCTATAGTGGTTTAGAGGTTTCTGTATTAGCGTTCACCGACCAGAGATTGACACCGCGCGTCTTCGCCGTGCCTGATTTGCGCATCGGAGAAGAAGTTGCGGCCGGGCACTTGGCCCAAAAAATGAAGCCATTTCTGAGTGATGGGGACACTGTGACGCTATTTTTCGACAGTGTCGCGACGAACAAGCCACTTCGGCTGCATTATGCGAGCCCTATTGTTAAAGGGTTTTGCAACGGCTGCGCTCCGATCCGCCCGCAGGTCTTGGGTGGTGGGACGCTCACAGATTTCAATTTCGGCGACGCATGGGTGTTCGACGGCGACGAAATTCGGCGCCATGGCCTCGTCGCGTTGCTGTGGCCCTCGGTGATCACGGCCGAGACGTTCGTTCTCCACGGCTGCGTCCCGGCGAGCGCATTTCTCGAGATCACGAAGATAGACGGTGCGGTCGTCTACGAGCTTGACCACCAGCCCGCGCTGCGGGTGCTGGAGAGCCGCCTTGGTCTCCCGTTCACGACGCCTGACGCAGACCGATCGCTGACCTTGCTTGCGACGCTCGGGCAGAAGCAGGGGGATCCCTACGCCTACCCGTACGACGAGAATGCATATGTCAATCGGCTCATCCTATCCGCCGATGCTGAAGCAGGTTCGGTGACTCTTTTCGAGCCGGATTTTGCTGAGGGTGCCCGGGTGCAAATTATGTCTCGGGACAGCTCGTTCATGCTGGATTCCGTCCGCCGCGGCGTGAGGGCCGCGAACGAGGTAATAGCGGAGGGCGACGCCCTACTTGCGCTTTATATCAATTGCGCCGGGCGCGCATCCCGACTTTCGGGAGCCCGCACAGAGGAGACCGAAATTCTTACGAACGGCCTCTCTCCTTCGATTCCATTGGTCGGTTTCTATTCGGGCGTGGAGATTGCTCCGTTTGCGGACGATAGCCCTCGCGCGCTGGATTGGACCGGCCTCCTTGCAATAATGCGGTATCGCCAGTGACAGCGGAGAATGCCCCTCTCGCCGACAGTATCGAACGGGAAGTCGCCTATTGGCGACGGCAGTGCAATGAGCTTGGCCAGCGCCTCCACCGCAGCATCGAAGAGCAGAGTCTCACCTATCGCGAGGCGGAGCGAAGCCGAATGCTGGCAAGCCTGAGCCGACAGCTGGCGAAGTTGGGCGAGCGCAGCACCTCCGCCGCATCAATCTCGATGTCGACGCTGGAGACGTTGGCCAACGCCGCTATCGCCGATCGCGCCGCAATTCTGCGTGAGGACCGGAGCGCTCCCGGAACGTTTCGCCTGCAGCACGCCATTGGGTTTGGCGACGCGCCTGTGCCCGTCGACCTGCTGCTCGGCCGGGCGCCGGCCTTCTACTACACCGCCAGCAGCGCTGGGCGTTTTGAGAACACGGCCGCGGCGCTGTCCACGTTCCTCGGTGTTCCCTACGTCCTCTGGAGCTACGACAAACCGTCCGGCTTCGCCCTCCTCCTTGGGAACATCCAGGAGGGCAACACGGCGCGGCCCTATCAAGAGAGCGATCGAGACCTCATCGACACTGCGCTCGACATCTACCTCGATGCCCTGCTTCACAAGGCTGCGCCGGCAGCCGACGATGCGGCTTCCAACCCGCAAGGCGGCAGTGACGTCCCAGGGCCCCTCGTCGAGGGTGAGCTGCTGGAAGTGGAAATCCGAGAGCAACTCCGAGAGGGCGGCCGGATAACCCGCGCGGTCGTTGTTGAGCGCATCAATGACGGCGGCGTCGAATATACACCATACCTTTCGACGAGCTGGCGTGCCGGTTACTCGGTCTTGCGCACTCACCGAAAGTCAGACAAGACCTACAAGGACTACACTCGCCTCCGTCAATATCTCAGAGGGGAGTGTGAATATTCCGGACCGATCACAAACTATGTCGTAGGCGCTGAAGAGCTGCATCAGCTTCCGGGGATCAAGCCTGAGGACCTGTTCGGACCAGGCACGATTCTCTAGGAGCTACCGCGCAATGCTCGCCAGAACGTCGCTTCCAAAAGTGAAAATCCGGCAATGCCAATGGGTTGCAGAATGTTCTTTGCACCACACGTCGAATCTGACAGTTTCACTAGTTATGAGTCGGAAGCCCACAGCACAGGCGATGAAAGCCCACCGCGCTCGTCAGGCTGCGAGTGGGCGGCAGCAGGTGAGTTGTTGGCTTCCGGCTGATCTGGTCGAGCGTATCGACCAGCTGAAGAAGCAGCGCGGGTTGCGTGCTCGCGCTGAGGTCATCGAACAAGAGTTGAGGCGGCTGATAGAGGCAGAAACCAGGGCATAAAAAACGCCCGCTGTTGGAAGCAGCAGGCGTTTTTTGGATGTTGGTCGAGCGCCGTTTGGGGACGCCCTACCGGGCTAAAGACACCCCCAAACATAGCGAACTCGGTTCCCCTTCGCAAGGACGATCCTGCGAAGACAGGAGACGTGCGACCTGCGTCCAGCCCTCCACCAGGAGGACGAAGGCATATGACCATGGCGCAGAGCGCGTCGGCGGCCGCGGCCGTTCGGCGAACGCTATCTCCTACCCTAGGCGAGCCGGATCGGGAGCCTCTTCCCGTGTCGGCGAACAAGCTGGCCCTGATCGAGGCTACGGATCAGCTGCCGCACGCCGAGCAATTCAGCGATTTGACGCCGGCTGATAGCCGCGTGCTGCGCTACCTGCTGTACCGCCTGAGTCCTGAGGACCTGGCTGAAGGCCTCACGACCGTTTTTCCGCGTCCCGATACCATCGCGATCGGCGCCTGCCTCACGGAGAGATCCGTGCGCAGCTCGCTCGATCGGCTCGAGGAGGCGGGGCTCATCACACGGCACCGACGCCGGCGGCGGTCCGACCTCGTCGACCTGGCCGGGTTCCTTGAGGCCGCCCCCACGATTGTTGAGTTAGCGAAGGCAGCGCTCGCACGGCACCGCGAGCAGTTCCAAGCGGAAGAGATTTCCCCCGGTCACGGAAAAAATTTCCGCCACAACAGAAACAGTCACCTAAATCAGCCCTTATCTGTTGAACACGCGGACGCTACGCGAAGCCCTGCTCGTAGGCGGTCGGCTACGCCGCCCGCAGATCTCGACGACGAAACCCGTCAAACCTCACAGAATGGTGCTAACGGACGGGCCCAAGATTGCTTGGCAAGGCAAGCAAGCGGAGATTTTGGTTCCGGAACGGCACCGTCGCCGGCGGCTGAAACGCCCTTTGCCGCCCTTCTTGCGGTCAGGGAGCACTCCCGGACGTGCCGGATGCTGTGGGAGACCCTGAGCGACGAACCGGACTCCCTGAACGTCGTCGAGGCCCGGGCGCGAGCGCACTTCATCGAGATGATTGATGGGGACCGCCAGCCCGGGCAGAAGAGCCGTAATCCCGACCACATCTGGAGTTGGGCCGTGAAGCGGCATGGCGCCGACCGGGCCGTCCTCGCCTGGGTTATCGCCTGCGATACAGCGGAAATCACCAATCCGGGAGGATGGTTTCTCCGTTGGGTCTCTGCGCCGGGCACCTGGGATCTCGCGCCCAACGTTGCCAAGCTCCGGCGGACTCCGGCCGGAAGTCAGGGGACGGCGTCGCGATCACCTGCAGTCACTCCGCCGTCGGAGGCAGCGCAGGGGCCCGTGCCTGAGGCGGCCCCTCCCCTGCCCCTCGATATACGGATACCGCCAGCAGCCAAAACGGCCTGGGATGATTTCCGCCGAGCATGGATCGCGGAAAAGGATGAGGCCGGCTGGATCTCATGGTTTGAGAAGGGGGGGATTTGCGTCGGGCTGCAGGGCTTCCGGCTCCAGTTCGCCGCGAACTCCGGCTTCATACGAGATTGGCTCGTCCAGCAGCTCGGCGATGTCAACTTGCGAGCCGCCCACAACGCTGGTCTCGACGGAATCGACATCATGCTCCGGCGGAAAGGGCAGCTCCATTGACCTCCTGCCCCTTGTTCGACGAAGGCGAACATGCCGCGCGATAGCGCGGGACGAGGGGAGACGCCCCTCGTCCCGACACCCCCAGGACCGCCGGGGCGCGCAGGGGAGGGCAAACCCCCACCCGTCAGGGTGGCCGGCGGAGCCGGCGCGGAGCCACGCACAGGCCCGCAGGGCCGAGCATGGCGAGCGGGGTTGCCCTCACCGAGCACCCCGGCCCGGGTTGGAGTTTGCACGCGCAAACTCTCGGAACGCTCCTGCCGTATCAAAACGCTTGCCGGATGGGTTTTTGATAGTAGAGTTTTGATATGGCTTTTGAAGCGGGATACCACCCTCGCCTGCGCGAGGTCGGGGGAACTCTCAAAAACGGTCGTTTTTGCGTGCAACACTCAGAGGAAGGAATTTCAGATGCCGAGGAATTTTCGACCGAGGATCGTCGAGCCTCCGATTACCAATGACAAGTATGGCGTCGGTGTTGAGCTGGAGTTTCACGAGCAGATTCCCGGACTGAGCGGCGACACTTTGCTGCTGTACTGCAACGACGATACAACGATGGAGCAGGCGGTAGCACTGAAGAACCTATTGGCCTCCCTGGTCGAGAAGATTGCCGTCTCGAATCCGCGGAAGTGACGAAGGGGAAGAGATATCTACCTACGACGATGTTCGAATTCCATCGAGAGTGGCAAACGACTTGTAACATAGAGACAAAGAGCGGGGGGAACTCGTGTTTTGGAAGAAACGTCGAGCAGATGCGACTCAGACGGCGAACGATATATGGAATGGCTGGACGCCAGACCTGATAGGGCGTGTCACGAAGTTCAAGCACTTTGAGGTGACACTTCGCTCCTTCCTGGTGACACATAGCTTTATTCCTGAGGATCTCGCGATGGCGGACAGGAGCGCTATAGCGGAGCAAGAAGACTATGAAGCCATGCCGCTTTTATTTCGAGAGCCCCCAAGCCGACGCCGGCAGGAATATCGGGACCTTACAGTTGAAGGCGACGGTCTTGTGCTCAGACCTTCCGTGGCATGCAGCCTCGCTGTGTACCAGGACAGGTTTGAGCGGGTGATCGAGCGACAGACGGCCGGCGAAGTCGTGTTGGATGCGAGAGATTTGGGTGAGACCAAGGGCGACGAGAATCATGCATTCACAACGCCTGTTCTGGCGATCAGCCTCTCAGACCCCGATGGTAGCGTGGCAGATGCTCTTCGGTGTGCAATGCATGCGCACCGTGGCATGCCAAGCGAACCAACCTTCAAGGTGATTCTCCGCGAACCGCTGGGCGCGACAGCGGATACCATCCGCGACGATCAACGATCAAGGAGGGCTGCAATCGAGCGACTTATAGTTTGGGAACACTGGTCCATCAAATGACACACCAAGTCCAGAGCGCCGATGAGCTGCTGCAGGTTCTACGAGTAGCGCCGGAGCGTCGAAGCGTTGTTGAGACGGATCTCGACGTGGTCGTCATTGACAGCGGCGAAGCTGTGGCGCGGATCGGCCGAGATTCGGAAGCCTATGGGCTCCTCGATGAGGCATTCAGCGCTGATGTCGAAGGGGATCATGCGGCCTGGTCGAGCCTGCCGGTCCGGTACGGGCCAGCATGCAGCACGTGGGTGCTACCGGAACTTCCGCTAGCACCGTCAGCCCCGGAAGCCTGATCACAATGAAGGGCAAGCTCCTTTCCGCCGCGGGCGTCGTGATCGGCCTCGTCACAACCTATGTGGTGCTCGATCAGAATGGCGTTCTCGAGAAGGTCGCGCCGCGGGCTCAGATCGTCACAGGCATGATCCGGGGCGGCGATCTCGTTCCCTGTTTCACGCCCGGCCAGGACTGCACGTCCTTCATCACGGCCCGGATTGGGGTCGCCGAGCGATCGGTGCTGGTCCAGGCCTACAGCTTCACAGCGCCGGAGATTGCCCAGGCCCTTGCCGCCGCGAAGGCCCGCGGCGTCGACGTTCGGGTCATCCTCGACGGATCGCAGGAGACGGATCGCTATAGCGTCGCGACCTACTTCCAGAACCACGGTCTCACTCCGTTGATCGATGACCAGGTAGCGGCCGCGCACAACAAGGTGATCGTGGTGGACGGGCGGGACGTGTTCACCGGCTCGTTCAACTTCACCCGCTCGGCGCAAAGCCGGAACGCGGAGAACGTGCTGCTCGTGGCCAACAATCCCGCGCTCGCTAAGGCCTACATCGAAAATTGGGAGCGTCGGGCAGCCGTCTCGCGGCCTTACCGTTCGGCAGCGACCACGAATTGATAGCCGGCTAGCTCCGGCACGCGACAGGACCCCTCCCCCCATGCTGATCGGCTATGTCCGCGTCTCGAAATCCGACGGAAGCCAGGTCCTCGATCTTCAGATGGACGCCATGCAAACCGCCGGCGTCGACCCAGGCCACATCTACAGCGACAAGGCGAGCGGCAAGAACTCGGATAGGGCCGGCTTCGAGGCCTGCCTGAAGGCTCTGCGCGAAGGCGACACGCTGGTGACGTGGAAGCTCGACCGCGTAGGCCGAAGCGTGCGCGAGCTCATCGTGCTCTCAGAGGAGCTGCAGCAGCGCGGGATTGGGCTGCGCATACTCGCCGGCGTCGGCGCCGGCCTCGACACGTCGACCGCGGCCGGCAAAGCCTTCTATGGCATTATGGCGGTCCTCGCCGAATGGGAGCGCGACGTGATGATCGAGCGGACCCGCGCGGGCCTGGCGGCCGCCCGAGCTCGGGGTCGGGCGGGCGGGAGGCCGGCGAAAATGACGCCGGCGAAGCTGCGCCTCGCCTCGTCCGCCGCTCAGGATCGATCTCAGAGTATCAAAGGCATCTGCGACCAGCTCGGAATCTCGACAGCTACCTTCTATCGGTACCTCCATGCGGACGGCCGACCCACCGCCGCCGGCGAGGCCATCCTCAAGAAGGGCCGCCGGAAATGACGAAGAAGCATGCGCCCGAGCTCGCGGCCGTCGCCCGGATTTTCGAAGGCGTTCTCATTGGCTTCGATTTCGGTCGGGCCGATCACCCATCGGAGGTGCTTGTCCCTGGGGCCTTGAAGGTTCGCGCAATGGAGGTGTTCCTGCAGCGGCTTCAAGTGTGGCGTCTCAATCGCACCGGCGACCGCGAGCTCGTCCCGATCGAACCGGGGGCCCCGGACGACGAGCTCGAACACTGGTTTGATGTGATGCTGCAAACGGTCGGCGAATTCGGCATCTGGCTAGTTCCTACCCGTCCTGGCATTTCTGATTCACAGTAGCCGGGCGGTACCTCAAATCTCCGAATTCCCCGCTACATGCCATCGAGGTGATCGCAGCGATCCGGCGAGTCTTGATTGTACCTATTTAAAAGAATACCCTCGGCGGTCATTGCGGGGCATCCACTCGCATACCTTCCTACATTCACGGCTGCGGCAAAAACGCCAAGGACGGGAAGAAACATCAGAAAAATGTAGAGGACTGTTGCAAGAGCTATATATGCAACGGTATTTCTCATCTTTCGGTTTTTTCTGCTCTTCCAGGAGTATGTAAGTAGTATAGCATAGACAACAATGGCCGCGATTCCGAAAATCACGATGAAGAAGATCATTAGGAACAGTATAGGCGCAAAGACGTATTGGGCGGACTCTTTGTCGGATAAACCAACGGTGATCATTGATACAAGTAGTATTATTGATGATGCTATGGTCGTAAAAATAAACCTGCTGATGGCTTTCATAGACTCGCTAGAATGCAACTCATCTAACCTTTTAATGAGGTCTTGCATCAAACATCTCCGGATAACTTGCGGACCCGAATCGTCGACAGAGATTGTGGTGAGGAGTCGGCCGAAAGGCCAGTAGCCTCATTCTCAGCCTCGTCAGGCGGGGCCTCACGTCCCGCCCAGCGGGGACCCGAAGCCGGCTCGTTCAAGCTAGGTCTACACTGCGCCCATGGTGGGCTATGACCCGAAAGTGCTCGGATCGTCCGGTTTTTCGAAGCGGACCAAGGGAGTAGGGCAGAGCGGCCGCTCGGCCGCCCCTTGCCGCGTTTTCGCCGTAGGCACAGACTGAGTAGGCACCATGGCAGAGGGGAACGGGAGATGCCGTCACCTACGGAGATCGTTCGAAGCACGCTCGCCGCCTATGGCAGCTACATCGAAGATGCCTTCGGCTCCTACGCTTCGGAGGTGTCTGCAGCCTGGGACGAGGTGTTGACCGCGATCGACGCTCACGTTCGGGCAGTCGAGCTCAGCCCAGGCTTCTTCGCCCGTTGGGTGGAGTTCGACTCGGTCGATGGGGAACGGGATGCCGATGACCAGCGGTCGGTGGTTCGGATTGAGTTCATCTCCCAAGTGATCCCTGACACCGTCATGCACTTGTCGACGGAGAACACCGACGCTGTGCCACGGCTCGACATCTTGACCACGATGCGCCGCGGAGTCGGCCTCCTGGATAGAGAATGGGACGAGCTGGATCCGGCGGTCGCGATTAAGCGCTTCATCGACCGGCACAACGCGAGAGCGGCGGCCGAGACCCGGTAGCGCGGGTCTGCTGGCTGAAGTTGGTCCGACCCGGAGCGTGGTGGGGATGGCCCCGGGTCGGGGTGGATGTCGCTGGAGTCCAATGGCACCCAGGCATATCTAGAACCGACTGAGCGGAATCCGTCGATCCCCCATTTCGAGGGGCGGCGCGTTCTAAGAGCGCGTGGGTGGCGCAGGCGCAGCATTCCTGGGCTGGCCCGCAGCCGTGCGAACCGCCGCCGCCAGACGAGCGGCGCGCACACGCCCGCTCTCATCAAGATCCAGCGAACCACCGGCAGCCAGCAGTTGCAGACCCGCCGCGGCATCGAGAATGTCGCGGTCAGTGGTCCCTTCGCGACACAGTGTGTCCAGGGCAAGCGCACCGGAAAGAATGCGTGCTCGATCTGCCTCACGTCCGGAGGCCTGGTCGTCGAGCACGGAAGCTGCATCCAGTAAGCCGTTTATGGTCATCAAGCCGCCTGAAGCTGTCGGAGCTGATCGCCGACCCCGATCAAAACCGCTTCCCAGGGGCCCGGCTCATATTCATGGCCCCCGGTCACCGTGCCGCGGATCTTCCCGTCCGGGGACGCCAGATCCTCGGGCAGCCGGCTTCCGTCAATGCGCGGAGGCTTGTCCCAGCCACTCATCTCGACCCGGACATCCATCACGGGGATCTTGTCGACCTCAAGGCCGAGATCTCCCTCGCCGGTGATCACGTTGTAGCCCAGGTCCAGCCGGTAGACGTGGCCTTCATGGGCCCACATGATCCGCGCGTTGTCATAGTCGTCGGTGTTTTCGTCGGCTGGCCAGAACTTGTGCTGGAAGCCGAGCAGGGGAAATTCCTCATAGTTGCAGGCGGCCGCCGCGATCTCGCATGCCGCCGCGGCCGCCGGGCTCTGGATTGCCAGCTCGTTCAGCTGGGCCAACTCCGCGAACTCGCCGGTCTTCGCTTCCTCGGCCGCCTTTGCCAACTCGGCCTCGTAGCGGGCCTGGTCCCAGGTGGCGATGTCGCTGTCGGGGCTCTTGCCGCCGCTCAGGGGGAAGGTCTCGATGATCTTGTAGGGGCCTTTCGCCATGGCACACCTCCTTACGTCTGGGCGGAGGCTAGCCCAAAATCCAGAGTCGACTCAAGCAAAATGTTCTCTTAATGTTCTCATCCGTCCCGATGACGGAGGAACACCATGATCCGCGATCCCATCGACACCGAAATCATGCGCGGCCTCGGCGACGGCGACGGCGACGGCGACGAGGACGACGGCGACCTCAATCTCACGATCGAAGAGGCGCAGACTCTTTCCGATCGCGAATTGCATCGGCGCGTTCGGACGATCGTCCAGGACCTCGAAGCGACCTTTGGCCGTGGCGTGCTCCCGCCAGACCTTCCCTGGCGTGCCAGCGCGATGACGCGGGATGAGCTGCTGTTGGCCGTGGAGACTCATGCCTATTGGTTCGACCCTCGCGGTCGCCACCCCTACCTCGGCCCGGACCGGCAGATCTGAAATGCTCGACCTTCCCACCGTGCTGCGCCGCTGCCGTGAGGTGGTGGCCTACCATCATTCATTGACGATGCCCGACCTGGTGGCGGCGATCGACGCGCATCTCGCCCAGCTCGAGGCCGCGACGCCGTCGCGGGGCGACCAGGCGGCCGAGGAGACCGGGGCGGGCGGATGAGCCGGCGTCGAACACGATACACCCCGCCTCCCCTTCGCCAGGGGGCGGGGCCGGGGCCGGCGTGGGTGCGCGACTATCCGATTGAGGATGTGGTCGCGGTTGCCGTCGCCTATCGGGCTCGCTTCGTCGCCCGGAAGAGCTTCGGGACGGCTTTTGAGGCCGGACTTCAGGCTATGCGGGCCAGACACCCCGACATGCCGGAGGACGAGGCGCGGCGTGCCGCGTTCCAGATCATCTCCGCGTGCAGCCGCGAGCACAGCGCCTTCTTCCACTACGAGATTCCGAAGGGCGCAGAGCTGTGGCCGCCTGGCTGGAATGTCGATGACGTGCAGGTGGACGAGGCCGTGCAGGAAGCGAAGGCGACCGAGCTGCGGCAGCTGATCGAGGCGCGCCGGGGTCATGCGTGATCGCCAGCCCATCGCGCCCGAGGACAAGTGGACCCTCGCCGAGGTGCCGCAGTGGGGCGTTGTCGTAGGGATGTGCGGCGGCTGTTCGCACGTCGGCCCGATCGACCGTTGGCGCGCAGCTGGTCGGTTCGGTCGCTACACTCCGTTGAAGAACCTCAACCGCTACCTGACGTGCAGACGGTGCGGGAACCGCCGGTTCAACACGATCGGGGTACAGCCTCTGCCGCGGTGACCGACTTCGTCGAGCGGAGCGCCTGAAACACCGAAGGACACCGCTATCGGAAATGGTCCCCTTGCTCATCGGATCGGATAGGGCAATTCTATCGTGCCCCTTTATGGCGATCTTCCGTCATAATTTTCCACGAAGCTTGAGATATTGGAGACCATTTTGAGCGTGAATGATGAAGAACTACGCTGGAGACTAGAAGTATTAAAGGCGCAGTTTGAGGCAGGGAAGATCTTTATAGCCTCTCATCTTGCAGATGATTTGCAGCGCAGCCTGAGTGCCATCCGGTATGGACCGGACGGCAGAATCGATCTGGCGACAGTGGATGGTCGCATTCGATCGTTGACACTTGTAGCCGCCGCTATGCATGAGAGGGAGGAAGCAAAGAAGGCAGCTTCTCTCAAAGAGATTAGCAATTTGTATTTTGATTTCATTGAGCAAAACCTCGGCTTCATCATCGATGAAGCAAAGAACAAGGGTTACAACGCTCAGCAGTTTGCTATGGCCGTTTCCGAAAATACAACTGCAGCTGAAGAGCTTGCTTCCGGAACACCAAAGCTCTTGGAGTCGTTTCAGACGCTCTGGGACGGCATCGGTGATGCATCACATTATCACATTCAAGATTTGACAGCTTCTAAGGCCATCTACGGTGGCGACCTCTTTCCCAGCTACAAGAAGAACATAGCCAGTTCTCTTTCTCTCTACATTGATACGATAGTCCTGAGTGATCCATTCTGGAATTCGAGGCATATATTTGAGATGGGATCGCCGAAGCAAAAAGCATTTTACCTGATAAAGCATGCTATTAATGTCTCTAAGTACAGCGCACTCGCCCGGGAGGATTTAGCAAAGCCGATAGTGGTTTTCTCTCCGTTCCGATCTTCGGTTGACGAAAATGAAGCTAAGATGCTTAAGGCAATTGCGGACGCAGATGCACTGAAGCATGCGGGCGCGCTGTATGGGAGAGATTTTGAAAGCGCGGATGAGCTACTGGAATTTAGCGATCCTCTTGATACCGCTGACAAAGTTATAGGCGCTCTGAAGGATCCCTCGCGCCTGCTGATTGACACCGAGTGGAAGGGATCTCTGCGTGAGCAGATAGAGCGCCATCTAGCAGGCGAGTGGGTGGCCTTCGCTGGCGAGAGCCACGCCGGGCGAATGGTTGCTGGACAATGTTTTGGGCGTATGGCTCAAGCAACAGATGTGCTTATGAAGAGCAGATACTTGGGTGGCACGCCGCTGATCGATGCTCCGACCTCTTGGCGCTATTTCAATTGGAAGCTCGAATACAATTCCGCGATTGAACCAGGCGACTTGACCCATCTGCACATGGTGAGAGGGCTTCAACACGTCGCCACATCTGACGAGCAATGGCTAGGTGCGATTCCTCCAGAGGCACTCGTCGAGATGCGGAAAGTGGGGGCCTTCGAGGAAATCCGAGGTGTATTGGCTGAAGGGATTCGTGAACTTGCCGAAGCGAACCCGACAGGGTTCTTTCGAACGTCGGATATGATAGTTGAAAATATCCAAGGAGCATTCGAGAGACATTCAAAGGAAGTGCGCGCGCTGCGAAATAGGAAGATAAAATTTGCCGGTCACGATCTGGGGTCGATGATCGTCGCTGCCGGACTTGAGGTGGCTTCCATTGCAGTTGGAACCCCGACCTTTGGGGCTGCAAGTTTTGCTTTCACCCAGCTTGTCGACGCTCCAAAGCTTCGGCAGATTCCCGAGCGCTTTCGAACATTAAGAAACGCGCACAATGAATTGAGGAAGTCGCCAATGGGCCTTTTTTTCCGGCATAAGCGTTAGGAACTCGTGGTGGGTGCCGACGCCCGAGCCGCTCGGTTGCGGAGCCTGTGAAGGGGCGAGCGCCCGGCTTCGTAACTTTTACCGTGCTCTGCTGCGCCGCGGCCGATTTCGTCCGCCTGGCCCTGGATTTCCCCCAGCAGCGATGTAGGCCCGACGCCCTTCGTCCGTGGGCCGTAGCCAGTCGATCATCCCGTCGTCGCCGATCCGGCTGCGCTCGACCGAGATCCAGCCCTGGCGCTCCAGGCTCTTCTTCGTGCGGGTTGGGACGCGGTACACGGGACCGATGCGCCAGCCAGCGTCGTCCGAGCCCCAGACGTAGGGTTTGAAGCCCGAGCCGAAGAGGGTCTGCATCACATCGAATTGCGCTGGCGTCATTCACTGCATCGTCTGCGGCATGAGGTCGGTGCGGCCCTCTGCGGCGTCCGCCAGGAGTGCGAGATGTGCCGACAGGTCCCGCGCCTGGACGGGGGTCAGCACCAGAGGAATCGACAACGCCTGGTCGTTCGGAACCGTTGGCGTTGGAAGATAGCGGATCTCGAGCACGCCGCCTTGCTCAGGCAAGGTCGCCATCGACCAGCCGCAGACCGAGTAGTGGTGCATCGGCCCTTCGTCGTCCGACATGGCCGCCTCCATCGATTGATCGATTCCCTCCGGAAAACGCCGGCGGACCATGTTTCATTCCGGCGACCGGCTCGGTGACGGGATTGGGGCTCATGCCCGGCCAGGTGGCCGGTCACCGTGCTCTATTCCGCTAGGCTCCCTCGCCCGCCTTGGGCGGACGAGCTCGCCAAGCTGCACCGAGCCCCCTGCGGGGTCTCGGCCCATGCGGGTAACGATCACATCTCGCCTCCGGGCGGCCCGGGCCGCCCTGCGCGCTGTCGCTTGCCGGACGCCTGACGGCGCCGATCGGAGCGGCCGAGGGCCGCGAGCTGGATCCAGCGGGGCGAGAGGCCAGGGTGCTCGGTGAGGGCAACCCCGCTCGCCATGCTCGGCCCTGCGGGCCTGTGCGTGGCTCCGCGCCGGCTCCGCCGGCCACCCTGACGGGTGGGGGTTTGCCCTCCCCTGCGCGCCCCGGCGGTCCTGGGGGTGTCGGGACGAGGGGCGTCTCCCCTCGTCCCGCGCTATCGCGCGGCATGTTCGCCTTCGTCGAACAAGGGGCTAAGCCTTTGATCCAGCAGTGGCAACAGAAAGCTTTATGTATTTATCTATTTACATAAAGACATAAAGACTTTATCATCGCCTTGTTCGCTGGTGGAGCGGAGAGGAGATGCATCGATGACGGCGGAAACGGTTCTGATCCCGTTCAATAAGCTGGTGGCGAGCTCGCAGAACGTGCGGAAAACCGGCGGCGAGGCGACCGCGGACCTGGTGGAGTCGATCGCCGCGCACGGCGTGCTGCAAAACCTTCTCGTCATCCCCGGCGAGAAGGGGAAATACGCCGTGGTCGCGGGCGGTCGCCGGTTCCGTGCTTTCGCCGCACTGGTGAAGGACGGTCGCCGGAATAAGACCGATCCCCTCCCCTGCGTTGTGAAGTCTGCCGAGGAGGCGACGGGTGTCTCCCTCGCGGAAAATGTGCATCGCGAGGCCATGCACCCGGCCGACGAGTTCGAGGCTTTCCAAACGCTGATCCGGGAAGGCAGCAGTGTCGAGGAAGTCGCCGCGCGTCATGGCGTCACCCCGGCTGTGGTCAGCCGGCGCCTGAAGCTGGCGCGCGTGTCGCCCAGCCTGTTCCAGATCTTCCGCGACGGCGGAATGACCATCGACCAGCTGAAGGCCTTCACTCTGACCGACGATCACGAGCGGCAGGAGCGGGTTTGGAGCGGCGCGCAATTTGAGTGGCAACGCAGCCCGGAGCGTCTGAGGCAGGCCCTGACGAGCGAAAAGGTCGACGGCGCCAACGATCGCCGCGTCCGGTTCGTCGGGCTCGACGTCTATTGCGAGGCGGGTGGTCGGATCGAGCATGACCTGTTCGCCCCAGATCACGCCGGCTATCTGGTTGACGCCGACATTCTCGACCGTCTGGTTGCGGCCAAGCTGGATCAAGAGGCCGAGGCGGTTCGGGCCGAAGGCTGGGGCTGGATCGAGACCCGAGCGGAACCGCTCGGATGGCACGACGAAGCCAAGTTCGGGAAGATCGTCGACCAGCTGGTGCCGCTCGCCGCCGACCAACAGGCCGAGCGCGACCGCCTCGCCGAGGAACAGGACCGGCTGTATCAGGAGAATGAGGGCGAGGCGGACCCGCCCGATGAGGTGTCCGCCCGGATCGATCAGATCGATGAGCGCATTGCAGAGCTCGACGATCGCCGACGCGAATTCCGACCGGAGGAAAAGGCAATCGCCGGCGCCATCGTGGCAATCGGCCACGCCGGCAACGGTGTCATCGTCACGCGCGGCCTCGTCCGCCCGGAGGACAAGAAGCGGCTCGCCGCCCTGCGGCGCGGCGACACTGCGCCAGGGGCATCAAGCAAGCCTGAATTTTCCGCGCGCCTGATCGAGGACATGAGCGCCCACAAAACGGCGGCAGTCCGTGCGGTCCTGATGGATCGACCGGATATCGCGCTGCGCGGAGTGGTTTACGCCCTGGCGGTCAATGCCCTCTCCGGAGGATGGCACTTCGACTATCCGACCGCTTTCCAGATCAAGACCGAGAAGCCGGACGACACGATCCAGACCTTCGGGGCCGGTATGACTGTGTCGCCGGCTTGGGTGGCATTCGAAAAGCGCCGAGAGAAGTGGCGTAAGGCGCTACCGGAAGCCATGGCGGACTGGTGGGGGTGGATCCTCGACCAGGACACCGAAACCCTTCTCGACCTCCTCGCGTTCTGCACCGCCGCAACGTTGAACGCGACGACGTCGCAGGCCACCAGCCCTAGCGCCCGCGTTCGCCAGGCCGACCAGATCGCACAAGCCGTCGGTCTCGACATGGCCGATTGGTGGCAGCCGACCGAGGCGACCTATCTCGGCCGCGTCAAAAAATCCCTCGTCATCGAGGCCGTCGCAGAGGCGGGCCCGAGCACGAGCACGGCCGACCTCGCCACCATGAAGCGGGCCGCGCTGGTCGCCGCGGCGGAGAGGCGGCTAGCCGGCACCCGCTGGCTTCCGGCGTACCTGCGGATGAAGGGGAAGGAATGACCTTCCATTGCGCCCGCTGCGGGCAGGAGTGGCCGGACCATCCGGCCACTCTGGTCCCCTGCCCTACCTGCCACGCCCCGGCCGGGGTGTGGTGCCGGCGCCCCTCCGGACATCGCGTGTGGGGTGTCCCCCACGTCGACCGCGAGCGGATCGCGATGGCGGCCGGATTCCTGACCCGGTGCCCGGCCGCCGACGCCGACGAGGCCGAACCCTTCGCCTGATCTAGCCGCGGCGCCCTTCGCCGCTCCAACGCAGCAGGAGACAGCCGATGAACCGATATGAAGCCAAGCAGCAGCGCCGCCGCGACCGCCTGGAGCAGCGCGCCGCCAGGATCGAGACGGAGGGGGCGAGCACCCATGCCCGGGCCCGGGCCATGGCCGACGCCATCCCCTTCGGCCAGCCCATCCTCATCGGCCATCACTCCGAAAAGCGGGATCGGAACTACCGAGCGAAGATTGTCGGTACCTTCCGTAAGGCGTTCGAGCTCAACGACCAGGCGAAGGCGTTGCAAGCCAGGGCCTCCGCTGTTGGCTCGGCCGGGGTTTCGAGCGATGACCCCGACGCGCTGGCGAAGCTGCAGGCCAAGCTTGAGAAACTGGAGGGGCGCCAAGCCCTCATGCGCGACGCGAACGCCGCCATTCGGAGCGGCGACCACGACGAGCTCGGCCGCTTAGGGTTCAGCCCCTCGGAAATCGCCGGTCTCCTCACGCCTGATTATCTCGGTCGGATCGGCTTTCCCGACTACGCGCTCAAGAACAACGGCGCCGAGATCCGGCGCCTGAGAAAGCGCGTCGCGCATCTGGAGGCTGCGGCCGCAGCTGAGACGAAGACGGTCGAGCTGCCCGGCGGCATCCGGATCGTCGAGAACGTCGAGGCGAACCGCCTTCAGATCTTCTTTCCGGGCAAGCCGGACGACGCCACGCGCGCCCGGCTTAAGGCCCACAGCTTCAGGTGGGCGCCGAGCGAGGGTGCTTGGCAGCGCCATTTGGGCAACGGAGCCAGATGGGCCGCCTACTCGGCGCTCGGCATCGCGCACCCCTGATCACCCCTGCCAAGGAGGATTTCATCATGGAGCTCTTCACCAACGAGCAGCGCGCACAGCTCCTCGCCAACGGCGCAGAGAACATCCGGCTCGCCGAGGCCGGCAAGGACACCATCGATTTCCGACCCGTCGTCAAGCTGGTCTTCCCGCTCACCGGCGCGAAGTGGCTGCTGACCGAGCTCGACCCCGAGGACCCCGATATCGCTTTCGGGCTGTGTGATCTCAGCATGGGTTTCCCGGAGATCGGTACGGTGTCGATCTCGGAGATCCTGGCCGTCACCGGCCCGCGTGGCGAGACCGTCAAGCGGGACGGGTTCTTCCAGGCCGACAGGCCCCTTTCCGCCTACGCGGACGAGGCCCGACATCATCAACGGATCGTCGCTTGATCGAGCAGCACCGCCGGACTTGGCGCCGGTCCTCCTCTCGGCTGCTGGGGAGTTTGCACGTGCAAACTCCAGCCCGGGCCGGGGTGCTCGGTGCGGGCAACCCGCGCCACTGACTGACATCGGGTGCCGCCCGGCAGGGTGGCACCTCTAAGGAAAGACCCATGCTGTTCGACCTTGAGGAAGAGGAAGGGTTTCGGCTGATCGACGGGCTGGGCTATGCCAGCCTGACATGCCGAGAGACCGCGGCGACGTTCGCCGAACGGGCCAAGAGCGCGGAGGTCCTGGGACATCGCCAGCGCGCGGCGCGGAATCGCAATTCAGCGCGCCACTACACGGAGAAGGCCGTGGGTTTTGAGGCGCTGAGGCTCAGGCTGGGCCGGATCATTGAGGCGCCGGTGGTGATCCCCTTCGCCCGGCTGCAGCTCGTGTCGGAGCGGGAGAGGCCGCGGGGGCATCTGCCGCCGGGCCATGTGATCACTATCGGGACCGAGTTTCGCGGCGCGGGCGATGGGCGTCAGTTCGTCGACGTCGACACCGCGGCGCGGTTCGCGGCCGAATGGGTGCTTGGCCTGAACTTCGAGGAGGTCGGCACCGTCGGCGATGTGCGCCTCATCGTCACCGTCGACGAGGCCTGACGATGGGGCGCTGGTCTCTGGCAACGTCCTCCGCCGGCATGCTGATCGTCGGTCTGGTCGTTGCCTTCGGTCTGAAAGCAGTCCTCGCTTGGTCCGCGCTCATAGGCGCCGGCGTGCTGCTGCTGCCGCTCCTGCTACACTTGGCCGGCAGCGATGTCGTCGGCGCCGCCAGGACTGCCCGAGATTTCCTCACGCACGCGCGTCGGCAGGATTTTGACCTTTGATGCCAGGGACCGTGTCCGGACGTGCTTGCCTCAGACCGCGGGAACCGAGCAGATTCCCGGAGTTTGCAACGCATAGCGGCCTTCCCCCTCAATTTTGGAGCAACCCCATGGACGTTCGTGAGACCATTGCCGAGATTGCCCGTCGCGTTCAGAAGAACCCCGAGACCATAGGGGTCCTGTCGACAGGCGAGGCCTGCGCCGCGGCCCTCCTCCTCAACCGGCTGGATCTGCTTTCCGACGCGTACAAACATCCCCTCGATGCCCTGGACCGGCTCGGCAGCACGTGGGAAGCCGCGGTGCGGGAACTACATCAGAACGGATGGTGAAGCTCCAGATCCGCAGGGCCTAGCGGATTGACGCACAAGGCCTTTCCTGCGGTGGCGGCCGTCGAAACGTGCTATATATTCTTTCTACGGAAGGAGTTTAGCCATGGTCCAGACCGTAACCCGCACCCGCCCCGAGCAGCGGACCGCTGCAGAGATCGTGCGCGACCTGGCCCGGGTTCACGGCATCCGTCATGAGCGGTCGGAGCTCGACGATTTCGGCCATACCGTCGCGAAGCTGTCCGATGCCGATGTTGAGCTGGACGATACGGAGTGGCTGATCGTCGCGCTGATGCGCGCGAAGGTCATCAGCTCCGAGGACGGCATGGCGCTTTCGGCCGCGCACCTCCGCCAGAAGGCGGCATGACGTTCGACGTTTTCGGCGACTTCGAGACTCGCGGGTATCTGCGCAACATCGCCGGCCTTAAGGACCTCCAGCAGGTCAAGACGCTCGAATACATCTCGTTCCAGGCCGGGCTCGAGGATGCCATCAAGGCGCTGAACAAGCCCGGCCCCCTCACCTACCAGGACATTCTCGACACGCACCGCACCCTGTTCTCCCCGGTCTATCCTTGGGCCGGGCAGGACCGCACGGCGACCGCCCCGAACGTGACCATCACCAAGGGCGGCGTCGCCTATTTCGCCGACTCATCGGAGATTCGGCGCGCTGCCGAACACGGCCTGGCCGTCGGCGCCGTGGCGGTTGCCAACAAGCCGGGCGAGGTCATGGGATATCTCGCCTACGCGCACCCCTTCCTTGAGGGGAACGGGCGCACCATCATGCTCGTCCATAGCGAGATGTGCCGGCACGCGGGGATCCACATCGATTGGAAGCAGGTTGGGAAAACCGAGTACCTGAAAGCGCTGTCCGATGAGCTCCTTAGTCCGGGCAAGGGCGCCCTCGATCGGTTTCTCTCACCCTACGTCCATGAGCGCCGGCTCGAGGCGTCGGAGATCCGGACACAGATCGGCGAGATCAAGGGACTATCTCGGTAAGACCAGTACACCGTCAGGCCGAGGGCCCGATTGACACTGGCGCCGCCGGCGTCCGTCATGCCCCAAGCTCGACTTGGCGGCCGAGTTCCGCCACCTCGAAATCAACGCGGCAGTCTCCGCACACCAGCTTGAGATTCGGCTTGCCCCATACCTGCGCCTCGCATTGCGGGCAGCGGTATTTCGACTTTCGGCGGTCGCGGATAGGCTTGGGCTGGGCCGCCTCCCCTTCCCCGTCGACGACACCGAGCGTCGCCAGGTCGACGCCGATCGGCGCCGGCATCATCTGCAGGTAGGTCGGCGGCGGAAAGCGGTCGTACCATGACAGCGTGAAGCGCTTCGTCAGCAGCTCGTCTGCTGCTTGGCAGTACGGCCCGGCCTCGACGATGTAATGCGTCATCTGATCACCCGTGCGCGGCCCCCCTGGCTTGCCGGTCGCGCTCGGCATGAGGCCGATCCTCTCCATGCGATCGGCCCATTCCTTGTTGTGGTAGCGGCCGCGGCCTGGCCTACCAAAATTCGCCTGCCACTGGTGCACCATCTCATGCACGAGGGTCGAGAGTGTCACTTTGACGGGCCGGATCCCGAACCACCGCGGATTCATCGCGATCTCATCCGCGCGCCGATCGTGGCCGTGATTGGCGAAGGCTTCGGCTGAGAAGAAGCCAAAGGCGATCTTCTCCCGCTGCAGCGTGATCAACGCGCCGGGCAGGAGGCCGTCGAACAGCTTGGCGTTGAAGTGGTCATAGGCGCCCTGCAGGCCCTCATAGGTCTCGGCCGTCGGGGTGAGATTAGATTGCATCGTACGAACCATCTTTGGAGCGTACGATGCAACGAAGCGCAGCGGAAGCGCAGATTTGAGCGAGTGCCCGGCCAGGTGGCCGGTCACCGTGCTCTATTCCGCTAGGCTCCCTCGCCCGCCTTGGGCGGACGAGCTCGCCAAGCTGCACCGAGCCCCCTGCGGGGTCTCGGCCCATGCGGGTAACGATCACATCTCGCCTCCGGGCGGCCCGGGCCGCCCTGCGCGCTGTCGCTTGCCGGACGCCTGACGGCGCCGATCGGAGCGGCCGAGGGCCGCGAGCTGGATCCAGCGGGGCGAGAGGCCAGGGTGCTCGGTGAGGGCAACCCCGCTCGCCATGCTCGGCCCTGCGGGCCTGTGCGTGGCTCCGCGCCGGCTCCGCCGGCCACCCTGACGGGTGGG